>JBBDYK010000001.1:0-8981 GCA_040901665.1 Pirellulales bacterium
CGACCTGCGGTTGCGCCGCTTCATGGCCGCCGGTGGCGACTCCGGGCCGGCCATCGCGGCGGGCAATCACGCCGAGAGCCTGCTGCACCAGCGCGTGGCCAGCGGCGAAATGCCGCCGGTCGACAAGAAGCTCAGCCCCGCAGAAGTCGCCACCATCGCGCGTTGGATCGACGCCGGCGCAACCACGCTGCGCGACGAGCCCGAGCGGCTCGACCCGGGCTTGGAAATCACGCCGGAAGAACGCTCCTTCTGGTCGTTTCAGCCCATTCCGAGCAGCGTGCCGATTCCCGCATTCGCTTCGACCGATCGCGTGCGCACGCCAATCGACGCGTTTCTGGCCGAAGAACTGCACAAGCAAGAGCTGCAATTCTCGCCCGATGCGGCCAAGGCCACGCTGTTGACGCGCGCGTATTTTGACCTGGTGGGACTGCCGCCGACGCGCGAGGAGCTGGCGCATTTTCTGGCCGACGACGATCCGCAAGCATACGAGCGCGCGATCGACCGTTTGCTCGAATCGCCGCACTACGGCGAGCGCTGGGGGCGCTTCTGGTTGGACATCGCCGGCTACGCCGACTCCGACGGCTATACCGCAGCCGACACGGAGCGTCCGTTCGCCTACAAGTATCGCGACTACGTGATTCGCGCCTTCAACGCCGACAAGCCGTTCGATCAATTCATCCACGAGCAACTGGCCGGCGACGAACTGACCACCGGCGACCCGAACAATCTCACCGCCGAAGACCAGGATCGGCTGGCGGCCACCGGCTACTTGCGGATGGCGGCCGATGGCACGGCCACCGGCGGCATCGATCAAGACACGGCCCGCAACCAGGTGATGGCCGACACCATCAAGATCGTCACTACGTCGCTGTTGGGCTTGAGCGTTGGCTGCGCGCAGTGTCACGATCATCGCTACGATCCGATTCCGCAGGCCGACTACTATCGTTTGCGCGCCGTACTCGAGCCGGCGTACAACTGGAAGGATTGGAAGTTGCCGGAGCAACGCCGGGTGTCGCTGTGGACCGACGCCGATCGGGCCAAGGCGGCCGAAGTGGATGCCGAGGCGGGCAAAGTCGCCGCCGAGCGGCAGACGAAGCTCGACGCCTTCATGAACGAAGCGCTCGAAAAGGAACTCGAAAAGCTCGAGGAGCCGCGCCGCGAGCCATTGCGCACGGCCTATAAAGCCGCGGCCGATGCCCGCAACGATGAGCAGAAGAAGTTGCTGGACGAGATGCCGCAGATCAAGAACTTGAGTCCCGGCACGCTCTATCAGTACCTGCCGCACGCGGCCGAGGAGCTCAAGAAGATCGACGGTCAGATTGCCGAGATCCAGGCCAAGAAGCCCTTTCAGGATTTCATTCCCATCCTGACCGAAGTGCCCGGCAACATTCCAACCACGTTTCTGTTTCATCGGGGCGATCCCCAACAACCGAAACAAGAGATCGGTGCCGGCGGATTGACCGTCTGCTCGCCAGCGGGCGAGCGACTGGCGATCGCGCCGGACGACGCCGAGCGTCCTACTTCGGGACGGCGGCTGGCGCTGGCTCGTTGGATCACCAGCGAGGCCAATCCGTTGACCGCGCGGGTGATCGCCAACCGCATTTGGCTGCATCACTTTGGTCGCGGGCTGGTGAATACGCCGGCCGACTTTGGCGCCATGGGCGAGAAGCCCTCGCACCCGCATTTGCTGGATTGGCTGGCGCGCGATCTGGTGGCCGGCGGTTGGAAGCTCAAGCGGATGCACAAGCTGATCATGACGTCGACGGCCTATCGCCAGAGCTCGGCGCGCCATCCGCGCGCCACGGAAATCGATCCGGAAGACCGGCTCACCGCGCGGATGCCCGTGCGGCGCCTGGAGGCCGAGGCCTTGCGCGACCGCATCCTGGCCACCACCGGCGCACTCAACCGGCAACTGTTCGGTTCGCCCGTGCCGGTGAAGGAAGACGGCGTGGGCCAGATCGTGGTCGGGCCGGACGTGCCGGCCGGCGCCGAGCCGCCTCCGGGCCATGCCGCATTCCGCCGCAGCGTTTATGTGCAGGTGCGCCGCAGCCAGCCGCTGGCGATGTTGCACGCCTTCGATCAGCCGGTGATGGAAACCAACTGCGAGCGCCGCGCGGTGTCGACGGTGGCTACGCAATCGTTGATGCTGATGAACAGCGACTTCGCGCTGCAACAGGCCGGCTACTTCGCCGCCCGCATCCGCAAAGAGGCGTCCGGCGATCCCACGCGTCAGGTGGAAACGGCCTGGCAACTGGCGTTCGGCCGCGCGCCCGAGCAGGCGGAGCTGGAGCGATCGTTGGCGTTCATGGCCGCGCAGAATGCGCCCGCAGCGCCACCGGCCGTGGCCAGTGCGGCGGATGCCGGCGCAGCAGCGGCGCCACCGGCTGCGACCGATGCCGCGCAAGCACCGGTCGATGCATTGGTAAACCTGTGCCAGGTGCTATTGAGCACGAACGAATTCTTGTACGTCGAATAGAGGCCCGCTTGCCATGACGCCCTTCACCCCGCGCACGCGTCGACAGTTTCTGGCCGAGAATGCCCTGGGCATGGGCAGCGTGGCGTTGGCCTATCTGCTGGGTCAGGAGAACCTGCTGGCGGCGCCGCACATGCCGCGAGACAAGACGATCTTCGACCTGTCGCCGCGGCCGTCGCACGCGCCGCCCCGCGCCCGAGCCATGATCTCGCTGTTCATGCACGGCGGACCCAGCCACGTCGATCTGCTCGACCCCAAGCCCGAGTTGAGCAAGCATAGCGGCACCGACTATCCGGGCGAAGTGATCTACAGCTTTGCCAACCGCGCCAGCAAGAAGCTGCTGGGCACGCCCTGGAAGTTCGACAAGCACGGCCAGTGCGGCACCGAGGTTTCGGAACTGTTGCCGCACCTGGCGGGCATCGTTGACGACGTGGCTGTGATCCGCTCGATGCACACGGACATCAACGGTCACGAGCCGTCGATCTGGTTCATGAACACCGGCAAGGCGCAACCCGGCCGCCCGGCGCTCGGCTCGTGGCTCACTTATGGCCTTGGTTCGGAAAGCCAGGACTTGCCATCGTACATCGTGCTGACCGATCCGGGCGGGCATCCGGTCGACGGCGTGCGCAATTGGTCGAACGGCTGGCTGCCGCCGTTGTTTCAAGGCACGGTCATCCGCCCGCAAGAGCCGCGCATCTTGAATCTCGATCCGCCGCCCCATCTGCGCGGCCAGCGGCAGCGAGAAAATCTGGAGCTATTGGCCGACTTGAATCGCCAGCACCTGGAGCGGCATCCGCTGGAAGCCGATCTCGAAGCGCGCATTGCCAGCTATGAGTTGGCTGCGCGGATGCAATCGGCAGCCAAGGAAGCGCTCGACGTCTCGAGCGAAAGCGAAGCCACGAAGCAGCTTTACGGTCTCGACGATCCGGCCACGGCCGAATATGGCACGCGGTGCCTGATCGCGCGGCGCATGGTCGAACGGGGCGTGCGCTTCGTGCAGTTGTTCCTGGGCGGACAACCGTGGGACACCCACACCAACATTCGCGGCGCACTGCCGGATATTTGTCGTCGCACCGACAGGCCCTGCGCGGCACTGGTGAAGGATTTGAAGAGCCGCGGCTTGCTGGAAACGACGCTGGTACACTGGGGCGGGGAGATTGGCCGGCTGCCGGTCACCGAGGGGGAAGGCGACCAGTGCGGCCGCGATCACAACGGCCAGGGCTTCAGCATGTGGCTGGCCGGCGGCGGCATCAAGGGCGGCGTCACGTATGGTCAAACCGACGAGTTCGGCCATCGCGCCGCGGTCGATCCGGTCAGCCCTAACGACTATCAGGCGACGCTCCTGCACCTGTTTGGCATGGACCATGCCCAACTGGCCTATCAATACAACGGCCAGGAACAAAAGCTCACCGACAATCGGCCGGCGCGCGTGGTGCAAGAGCTGTTGGCGTGAGGCCAAATAACTATCCGCTCACTCGCAGCGGTGGCGTCGCACCAGGTCCCAGTCGACTTCCACGCCCAAACCGGGTGCGTCGCTGATCGTGGTGATCGGACCTTCGATTGGGATCGGATTCCTGGCGATGCGAATCTCGTGATAGTCGGCGCCGAGCATGTCGCCGGGATACGTCTCGACCTGCACGTTCGGGCAGGCCACGACGAGATGGGCCATGGCCGCGGTGGCGACGTCGAGTTCCAGGTTCGAGCCGATCGAGCACGCCACGCCGTGCGCTGCGGCGTAGTCGACGATCTCCTTCGCCTTGCGAATGCCGCCGTTCTTGCCGGGATAGACGCTGATCACGTCGCAAGCTTCGTTGCGCACTAGCTCTTGCGCGTGTACGAGATTGAAGCACATGTCGTCGGCCATCACCGGCACGGTCGTTTCGCGGCGCACGCGGGCGATCGCGGCGTAGTCGCCGTCAGGGGTGGGTTGTTCGTCGAGCGCCAGCTTGCAATCGGCCAACTCGTTGATGCAATAGATCGCCACATCGGCGCTCCAGCCGCAATTGGCATCCACCGTGAGCGCGATGTCGGGGCCGATCGCCGACCGCACGGCTCGCACGCGGGCGATGTCGTCCGCCGGATCGCGTCCGACTTTTACTTTGATCGTCGTGAAGCCGAGCGCAATGAGTTCCTTGGCCCTGGCAGCGGCTTTTTCCGGTTCGTAGGCGCCCATGCTATAGCGGCTGCGGACGGCAAGCGGCCGGCACGCGCCGCCCAGCAACTCGTAGATTGGCCGACTCTCGTCCTGGCCGCGAATATCCCAGCAGGCCATTTCGATGGCGCTCTTGGCAAACCAGTTGTGCGCGGCGGCCGCATCCATCCGCCGATCGATCTCGATCGCGTCGCGCGGATCGCAGTCGATGACCGCCGGTCCCAGCACGCGCTGGATCAACGATTGCGCGCTCCACACCGTCTCGCCGCTCCAGCGCGCCGTGACGGTGGCCTCGCCCGACCCCTCGATGCCCGCATCGGTCAACACTCGCACCAACAGATAGCGCGACACGCGATGCTGCCCTAGCGAGCTGATCATCCAGCGTTCGGGCTTGATCGGGATTTCAACGGGGTAGGTTTCGAGGTGCGTGATTTTCATGATCGGTATTCTGACATTCACGGTGGCCGTCGTCGATCAGCCCCGGGCTTGCCCGGCGGATTTTTCGTACTCTCGTCTGCGTCGAGCAACTTGCTGGCGTTCGTGCTGGCCCTGTGGTAGAACCGTGCGCGAGTTTGCACGCCCGGCCTGCCGCGCCCGTCCCGAGGGTTCCTCGCTGCCATGCTGATCGGATATGTGAGTGACGAGCGGTACGTGGCGCTGGCGGACGTGATGTTGGAGTTCGAGGTCGGCGGCACGTCGGTCGAAGTTCGTTCGCGCGCCAGCGGCGCCGTCCATGCCGACATCGAGCCAGGCACGTACCGCGTCACGTTGGCCAAGCCGGGCTATGGCTCGAAACGCGTGAGCGTGGCCGTCGAGCCGAACCGTCCTTACCAGTTTCGGCTGTTGGCCGACGGGTTGCTCGGCTATGCCTGGCCCAAGTGGGTGCGCAGCGGCGAGCGGGCCGAGTTTCGCGTGCATTCGGTCGAGCCTTACAAGATCGATCTGTGGCGGTATGGGCTGCACAAGCAGCACGTGGCGAAGATCGGCTGGTTTGACGAGCATGGACCGCTGGCGACGATGCAAGTCACGCCCGATGGCGATTACACCCAAACCGGCGTCGCCTGGAACAAGATCGGTTATGGCAGTCGTCAGCACGGCCAGTTCGTGACGGCGCCCGAGCGCAGCGGGCTGTACTACTTTCACGCGCGCACCGACAGCGGCCGGTTCTTTGCCTTTCCGTGGATCGTGGCGCCGCGCGCGCCCCGGGCCAGGGTGGCGGTGCTGATGTCGAACATCACTTGGAACGCTTACAACAACTTCGGCGGCCGCAGCAACTATCTGCACGCCGACTTGTGCCCCGCGACGCCCACGGTCAATGCGCGCATGGAGTTGAGCCGGTACAACGATCCGGAGTTTGGCACCTGGAACGCCGAGCACTACGCCCCGCTGTCGTTCGACCGGCCCGAGCCGCTCAACCACGTGCCGCAAGAGACCGAAGTGGTCGATCCGATCGAAGGCCGCGCGGCCTGCCACGTGGCGCCGGCCGATTGGCGGATGCTGGGTTGGCTGGAGCGAGAGGGCTTCGACTACGACGCGTACGCCGAAACGCAGTTGCACGCCGGACGGTTGGATCTGGATGCCTATCGCGTGCTGGTGCTCGGCGCACACCCGGAGTACTGGTCGCGCGAAATGTATCTGGCCGTCAAAGCCTGGGTTTTCGAGCGGGGCGGCCGGCTGATGTACCTGGGAGGCAACGGGCTGAACTGCGAGGTCTCTTTTTCCGATCCGGAGACGATGATCGTCCACAACGGCGACAACCGCAAGCTGCAGGCCAACCTCGAACGCTACGAAAGCCGCTTCGGCATGCGCGTCGAATCGGAAGCTAACCTGCTGGGCGTGGTCTACACCGAAACCGGCGTGATGACCGCCGCGCCTTACCAGGTGCTGCAAGCCGAGCATTGGATCTTCGACGGCACCGGGCTGAAGCAGGGCGACCTGTTCGGCCACCACACGCTGCACGAGCGCATTCCCGGCGGCGCGTCGGGTCACGAGACCGACAAGAAGTCGCCGCGCACGCCGGTGGGCACGGCTTGCCTGGCCAAAGGTACCAATCCCGATGACGGCGGCGGCGAGATCGTGTGCTTTGCCACGCCGGGCGGGGGCGGCGTGTTTTCCGTTGGCTCGATCTGCTGGCCCAGCGCTTTGTTGGTCGACGAACCGGTTTCGCGCATCACGGCCAACGTGCTGGCGCGCTATTCGCAATAGGACACCTCTGCCGCGTTGAACGCCTTGCCCAACACCGCTGAAGGCTCGTCCGCAATGCCGCCGATGCAGCCCACGCGGGCGCGCTACGGCGTGCTGGCCTTTCTTTGCTCGCTGTCGTTCGTGCTGTATCTCGATCGGGTGTGCATCGGCCAGGCGGCGCCGGCCATTCAGAGAGAGCTGGGATTGAGCAACACGGAGATGGGCTATGCCTTGTCGGCCTTCGTGTTGGCCTATGGTCTGTTCGAGGTGCCGACCGGTCGGTGGGGCGATCGCTTCGGTTCGCGCGGCGTGCTGGCGCGGATCGTTATCTGGTGGTCGGCCTTCACGGCGCTGACCGGCGCGGCCGCGAACCTGGCGATGCTGGTGACCGTCCGGTTCCTGTTCGGCGCCGGCGAGGCGGGCGCTTATCCCAACGCTGCCCGCGTGCTGGCCCGCTGGTTTCCGCGCTCGCAGCGCGGGGCGGCGCAGGGCCTGATGCTCACCAGCGCGCAGATCGGCGCCACCATTTCGCCGCGGGTGGCGCAGTGGCTGATCGACGAAGTCGGCTGGCGCTGGACCTTCGTGGCGTTTAGCGCGATCGGCATCGTGTGGGCCGTAGGGTTCTATCGCTGGTTCCGCGACGATCCGGCTCAGCATCCGGGCGTCAACGAAGCCGAGCGCGTGCTGATTGCCGCGGGCGCGCCGGCGGATGCTCACGGCGAGCACCACGCGCCGATTCCCTGGCGAAGAATTGGCACCAGCGCCAACGTGTGGCTGTTGGGCGTGGTGCAAACCTGTTCGGCCGCGGCCTCCTACATGTACATGATGTGGTACCCCAGCTATTTGCAGAAGGCGCGCGGCGCCAGCGCAGGCGAGGCCAGTTGGCTGGCCTCGATGGTGCTGTTCGGCGGAGCGGTGGGCGTGCTGGCCAGCGGCTTCGTGAACGATTGGCTCGCGCGGGTCACGGCGTATCATCCGGCCCGCTTTCGCGTGTATGGATTTCTCGGCACGGCCGCCTCGGCTGCGGCGCTGGCGGCCAGCGTGCAGTGCGATTCCGCATTGGCCACCAGCGCCTGGGCCGCGCTGGCCTTTGCACTGGCCATCTCGCAGCAAGCAACCTTCTGGAACGTCACGACCGAAATCAGCGGCAAGAACCTGGGTTCGATCTTCGGGCTGATGAACTCGCTGGGCGTGCCCGGAGCGTTCGTGTCGACGATGTTCCTGGGCCGCTTTGCCGATTGGATGGCCGAGCGTGGTCACCAGGGCCGCGCGCAATGGGACCCGGCGTTCTACGTCTACGCCGCGGTGCTGATGGTCGGCGCGTGCTGTTGGCTGGGCGTCAACGCGCGCAACAAGATTCCGGAGGGCGCCGAGTGACGCGGAAAGTGATTGCGAAGTAGCCCGGCTGCGATCGGAATAGGCCGGGCCTTCAGCCCTCAGCAACAGACACGCTCGCTGTTTTCCTGGGGCGATGCCCCAGGCTGCTATTAAACGGGCCTTTGGCCCTTAAGGCGAGAGCCCGACATCGCTTCGGCAGTCACCATTGATTTGTTGCACCTACGAGCACCAACGGTGCGATTTCATACCAGCCTGGGGCAACGCCCCAGGAAGTGTGGCGCCGCGAATTCCTCAGCCGAAGGTTTCGGAATAAGGGCCAACGGCCAGATTAATCCGTGCCGTCTCGAGCGGCGATATCGCACGCGGACAGGCGCAATCTACTCCTTCTTCTTCACACCCAGCTCGGCCAGTTTCTTGGCGATGTCTTCGCCGTGCTGCGCGGAATTCACTTGCTGATCCACTTCCAGGATCTTGCCGTCGGGACCGATGTAGAAGGTCCATCGCTCGGCGACGGGCCGGCCTTCGTGGACCACGCCATAGGCCATGGCCGTTTCCTTGCTGGGGTCGCTTAGAATCGGGAAGTCGAGGTCCAGCGACTCGGCGAACTTGGTGTTGTCTGCCACGTTATCGACGCTGGCAGTGAAGTAGGCCACGTCGAACTCGCGAATCGCATCGCCGCGCTCCTTCATGTTCTTGCACTCGGCGGTGCAGCCGCGCGTGAAGGCCTTGGGGAACCAGGCGATCACGACCGGCTTCTTGCCTTTGAACTGCGACAGCGAGTACTCCTTGCCGTCGGACGCCTTGAGCGTGAAGTCCGGCGCGGCGTCGCGCGCC
>JBBDYK010000001.1:8991-10059 GCA_040901665.1 Pirellulales bacterium
TTGCCGGCGCATCGGTGGATCCGAAGACGATTGGTGCCGAAGCGGACGTCGACGACGAAGGTGCCGAAGCGAACCCGGTAGCCGACGACGGCGAGACGCCGGCCGCGGCGCAGGCCTTTTCCGGCGCGGCGTCGCCCGCCTTCGGCGGTTCGGCGGCAGCGACATTGGCGAACAATCCGAAAACGAACGCAGCGAGAATCAAACAGCGGCGCATGGCAGGGCTCCTGGGCGTGCGGGAAGTCTCCCCATAGCCTAGCGAAATAACAGGCCGATGCAAAAGAGGCGCAGTTTGCTAGTCCAGTGGCAGCAAATCCGGCGGCAGCCAGGCGGCGCGGGCTGCGACGGACATCAGGCGCTCGCGGCTGTAGTAGCGATTCGGCGCGTGAACGGTCGCATGCTCCACGAGCCCGTTGGTTACTGCGACCCAGTCGGCTCGATCCGTGACGCCGGCCAGGTAGCTGCCGATCAGCCACATGTAGAAGCGCGTGATGGTTTCGTGATAGCCGTCGGTCGGAGTGTCGGCGACGCCGCAGGCCACATTATAGCGCTTGATGCCGGCTCGTATTCGATCGAGCGCTTCGGTTGGCGGAAGCTGGTGCGCGTACCACAGGCCGACGGTCAGATGGGCCGCGTGCGTCCACTCCTCGCAAGGCAACGTGCAATCGCCGAAGCGGTCGACGATGCGCTCAATTTGAGCCAGCCACTCGAATGGCACGTGCGGGATGGTGGTTCGGTGGCGTGCCATGGTGTACAGCCCGCGGGCTCGGCCGGGGGATGCTTTGAACGTGCGGTGCTGGCGAAAAAGTCCCCCGGCCGAGCCGGGGGCTGGACGCGCTTCGGGCTAGTGACAGCGCGGCGCGCCCACAGGTTCGCCGCGCGCGCTAACTAGCTCCAGTGACCTTCGTGGGCGGCAACCTTCTGGAGCAGCGTCACCAGGTCGGCGGTGAACACTGCCAAGAGCTTTTCCCCCTTGGCGGCCGACGCGACGCGCGGGTTGCCGATGTGGCCGACGCTCGTGCGGTCCTTGGTGGTCCAGGCGCGATGCGCCGGGTCGAGCGCGCCGGCAGG
>JBBDYK010000002.1:0-9954 GCA_040901665.1 Pirellulales bacterium
GAACTGGCGGATTCGGGGCGTGCAAAACCGGAGGGCAGTCGACCGGCCCTTAACGCACCGCAGGGCAGCCTTTCACCAATCCCTGAATATACCTGCCAAGGACGGTCAATGGCAAGGAATTTCAGCCCGCAAAGTCCGCCAAAACGAAGCTCATTTCTGGGCCGCGTTGAGCTTCGCGTCCGGGATTCGCAGCTCGTCGATCACTTGCCCCCCGATGACGGTTTCCTCGATGATGCGGGCGACGTCGCCCGGCGTGACGCCGCCGTACCAGATGGCTTGCGGGTAGATCACCACTGTGGGGCCCAACTCGCACTGATCGAGACAGCCGGCCTGGTTAGCCCGGACCAAGGGGCCCAGGCCGCGGCTTTTGAGCTCTTTCTTGAAGCAATCGCGCAAATGTCCTTGTCCCTCAGGATCGCAGCAGCCCCGCGTGTGGCCGGGCTGGCGTTGATTGCAACAGACGAAGATGTGACTGGTGAAGTGTGGCATGGGCACCGCTTGGGGGACTATGACGAGGCGGAGAAGTCAGGCTTGGCGGTTGGCGGTGCTGTCGACTTTGGTTGGCCGGCCGGAGAAACGGCGCGCGGCGCGGGGAAAACGCCCCTGGCTCGCAGGGTCTCAAGCGCCTCGCGCTGCCGTGTGGCGGCATGCTGCTGGCGAATGCAGATGGACAGCACGAGCGCAAACCACATCGTACCCCACAGCAGCGTGCGCAGGCGAAACTGGACGCGCGTTCCCTTTTGCTTGCTCGGCATGCCGTCCATGATACCAATTCAGGCGGGCTTTCACGCAAAGTCATCCCCAGCGCAAGGAACCCGATGATGGCCCCCGTGCCCACGACGGCTCCCGGATCGGTAACAATCGTGCCCAGAATCCTGGCTTTCGCCGGCAGCGTTCGCAAAGAGTCGTTCAACAAGAAACTCGTGCAAATCGCCGCTACCGGCGCCCGCGCAGCCGG
Organism: Pirellulales bacterium; assembly: GCA_040901665.1. GTDB lineage: Bacteria > Planctomycetota > Planctomycetia > Pirellulales > PALSA-1355 > JTS-RE94. The sequence goes on from JBBDYK010000002.1 coordinate 959, forward strand.
CGCGGAGGTGATGTACATCGACCTGCGGGACTACCCGCTGCCGCTATTCGACCAGGATCTGGAGTCCGAGCACGGCCTGCCCGAAAATGCCGGAAAGCTCAAGACGCTGATGTTGTCGCATCATGGCTTTTTGATCTCCGCGCCGGAGTACAACAGCTCGATCACGCCGCTGTTGAAGAACACGATCGATTGGGCGTCGCGTCCCGTGGCCGGCGAACCTCCGCTGGCCTGCTTTAGCGGCAAAGCGGCCGTCATCATGAGCGCTTCGCCTGGTGCGCTGGGCGGCTTGCGCGGACTGGTCCATTTGCGGGCCATTCTGGGCAACATCGGCACACACGTGCTGCCGGCCACCCACTCGCTGGCCAAGGCGACCGATGCATTTGCCGCCGATGGCTCGCTCGTGGATCGCGGCCGACATGAGACGATTGAGCAGCTGGGAGGTCAGCTCGCCGCCTTCCTGCGCAAGTTGCTGGCATAGCGCATCCGGCCGAGATGCCGAGATCCGTTGCCAAATTCGCACCCCTCGGGCGGACCAGGGCAACGGCAGAGCGCCAAGGCGGCGGGATTCTTCCAGCCCTCGCTGCTTGCTTCGTTGGCAGTCACTAGCAAAAATGGCGTAAGCCGGCCGCGGGGCAGTGCCGGTCGTGCGGCCGACGGGGGTTTCCACGAAATGGACGAGCGGGCGACTGAATCGGACGCCATTCTCTTGCAACGCGTGCAGGCGGGCCAGAGCGAGTGCTTTGCCGAATTGGTGCGACGATACCAACCGGCACTGGCGCGGGTGGCGCGCAGCCGGCTGGGGCGCAACGATTGGGCCGAAGACGTGGTGCAGGAAACGTTCCTGGCCGTCTTCAAATCGTGCGACAGCTACGATCCGCGCTACAACTTTCGCACGTGGCTGTGGACCATCTTGCTGAACCAGTGTCGCGCGCACTATCAACGGCGGATGCGCCGCGTGAGCGTCGAGACGCTCGATGTCGAGCGGGAAGAATCGCTCGCGCCGCCGGCCGCGGAAAAACAGGCCGCTTCGCCGTTGGCTGCGCTTTTGGCCAAGGAGCGCGCCGCAGCGCTCGAAGCGCTTTTGGGAAAGCTCAGCACCGTGCAAGCCGATGCGCTGCGGCTGCGCTTCTTTGCGGGATTGAAATTCCACGAAATCGCCGAAGCGATGCCGTGCAGTCTGAATACGGCCAAGGCCCGCGTACGCACTGGGCTGGAGCGAATGGCCGCCCTGATCGAATCCGCCGGAACACAAGGGGCGTCGCCCGGCGATGCGCGCGAGGAGCATTGAGGCATGAACTGCGATCAAGTCTTTGATGTGTTGACCCGCGGCCCGTTTCCCACGGGCACGGCATGCGATACTCCGGTCGAGGCGCATTTGCGGGTGTGCCCGGAATGCCGCCGCCTGGCCGAGGCGTTGCGGCCGGCGCTGGAATTGTTTCAAGAAGCGATCAGTCCCGAGGAAAGCCGCGATCTGCCCGGCTATTGGTGCGCCGTGGGCGCCGAGCGCAGTCAGCCGTTGGTGTCCTACGCCCGCGAGTTGGAGCCGCCTCGCACCGCGCCGCGCACGGTCCGCGTGGAACCGGCTGCCAAGGGATTTTCGGCCTTGTCGGCGTGGGGCCTGGCTGCGGCGCTGGCGCTGGGCGTGACGTTGGGGTCGCTCACGAGCGGACGATGGTCGCTCGCTGAGTTTTCGTCGCAGCCACCCGACAATGGCGGCGGCGTCATCATCCGCGCTGCGGCCGACGATGACCAACCCCGCTTTACTTCCGCGGAGCGCAAGCAATTGGCCGGCATGCACTCGGCCGCCTGCACGCGCCATCAACCGAGCCCCGCGCCGCGGCACACGGTCGGACGGCAACAGGTGCTGGAAACCGCCGACCTGGGCAACCTGGCTTGTTGCACCGAGTGTCACAATTCGCAGTCCGACTCGGTGTCGAGCCATGCCACGATCATCGTGAGCCAAAGCTGTCAGATTTGCCACAAGAGTCCCCTCACCGCCGTATCGCTCGAGTGACGCGCCGGCATCGGACGGCCATGGCCGGAAATCGCCCCACCACAGCGGGGCGAAATGCTTGAATTGCCCCGCTTTCGCGGCTAGCATCCGCAGAGGTTGAATTATAATAGCCCTTTGCGGCGCAGGCTGGACTGACTGGTGGTCTTCGGCATTAGCGCCGCCGGGAAACTGGTTCCCCTCGCTCCAAACGATCCGAGAAAGAACAGACGAGCACCATGATCAGAAACGCTGCATTAGCCACGGCCGGCGCCCTGCTGTTAACCCTGGCGGGAAGCGCCAGGCTGTCGATTGCGCAAGAGCCGGTGTTGGAAGAGTTCTACGGCAACGGCGTTCATCACTATTTTTCCGGCGACTTTGGCGGCGCCATCGCTGAGCTGGATGCGGCCATTAACTCCGGCAGTCGCGATCCGCGCGCATATTACTTCCGTGGGCTGGCCAAGCTGCGAATGGGCTACGACGGCGCGGCCGATTTGCAACAAGGCGCCGCGCTGGAAGCTTCTGACACCGATCAATACTATCCCGTGAGCCGATCGCTCGAGCGCGTGCAAGGCTCGACTCGGCAGACGATCGAGCGCTATCGCTCGCTGGCCCGAGCCAACGCATTCGCGCAGCAGCAACGGCGCAACGCGTCTCGTTATCAGCAACTCAAGGAGCGTGAACAACACGTGCTGCGCGGCGGTCCACCGGCGTCGGCCACGCCAGCGACGGCAATCGAACCGGCTCCGGCGATTGCACAGCCAGCAGCGCCGGGCGCGACGATCGTTCCCCCGGCGGCGCCGGCGGAAGCCGTGGCGAAACCGGCCGTGCCCGCGCCGCCCGCTGCAGAAGATCCGTTTGCCGCCGATGACGTGGCTGCGCCCACAGCCCCTGCGCCTGCGCCTGCAGCGGTCACACCAGCAGAGATGCCGGCCGACAAGCCGGCCGCGCCGGAATTGACCGACGATCCATTCGGTGAGCCACCAGCGACCGACGAACCGGCGGAGAAACCTGCGGCCGATGCGCCGGCAGCGCCCGCCGACGATCCGTTTGGCGATGATCCAGCCGAGGAGATGCCGGCCGATGACAAGCCGGCGGCGGACGAGCCCGCGCCGGCACCGGCGGACGATCCGTTCGGCGCCCCACCGGCCGACGACGCGCCAGCCAGCGCGGATGACCCGTTTGCCACGCCGTAATTGCAATGTGAACGAACCGCAATGCGAAGGGCGCTGGCCAGACCGCAAGGGAACCAGCAACCCTCCGTTAGCAACGCAGCGGCCCAGGGTCGCTGCCACGCATCCCACCGACGAACCTCGAACCAGTTCCCGCCTGTCACCACGAAATGGGTACCGCAATGGTGCGTCGCGCGCTCGGCATCGTCGGCCTGCTGATCGTTTCCACCGCGGCGATGACGCTGGCGCCCCGCGCGGCCACCGCGGCGCCGCAGATCGATAGGCTCTCGCTGCGCGGACTCCAAGCCGGCGGCGTCACCACGCTGGTGATTGAGGGCAGTGAACTGCTGCCCGAACCAAAGGTTTGGTTCACGGCGCCCCTGGCCAGCCAAACTGTCAAGGAAGGCGCGACGCCCAATCGCTTGGAAGTGGATCTGGCACTCGACGGACAAACTCCGCCCGGCATCTACCTGCTCCGCGTCGGATCGGCGTCCGGCATTTCTCTGCCCGTGGCCATCGGAGTCGACAATCTGCCGCAGCTTCCCTTTGCGCCGCACTTGGAGACAACCAACGTCGCCGTCAGCGGTGAACTGACCGGCAGCACTGTGCTGTCCACGACCTTTGCCGGCAAAGCAGGACAGAAGCTGGTAGTCGACGTCGAGAGCCTCCGTTTGGGCGCTAGTCTCAACCCGGTGGTGCGCCTCTATGACGCCGAGCACGTGCAACTCGCCTGGGGTCAAAGTCTCGGGTCGTTGGCCGGCGACGCACGGCTGACCGCCACCTTGCCCGCGGATGCAACGTACAGCATCGAACTGCACGACGCCTTGTATCGCGGCGCGGCGCCCGGCTTTTTCCGTTTGAAGATTGGCGACCTGCAATTTGCCGAGTTGGTTTACCCGCTGGGCGCCGAGCAAAGCAAAGAAGCCTCGTTCGAGTTTCGCGGCGGCAATCTGCCCGCAACGGCGCGGGCCTCGACCACCTGGTCGCTGGCCGGCGGTCGACGCCAAGCGATCCTACCCACGCCATGGCCCACGGATCTCGGCTGGCTCATTGGACCTCGGCCGGGCGTCATCGTGAGCAATCACGCGGAACTGCTGGAGGCTGAACCCAGCTACAAGCCGCAAGACTTGACGGCCGCGCCGGTGGCCATCAATGGCCGCATCGGCGCAGACGGCGAACACGACCGCTACCGCTTGGCCGTCACGCCCGGACAAAATCTGCGCTTCGATGTCTGGGCGCATCGGGCCGGCTCACCACTCGACGGCGTGCTGTCCATCCAAAACGAGCAAGGCGCAGAACTGGCCGGCAACGACGACCGAGCGAAAACGTGCGATCCGGGACTGGATTTCACCGTGCCCAAGGACGTTACGGCCCTGATCGTGGCGTTGCGCGATTTGCAGGGCCGCGGCGCAGCCGAATATGTTTATCGCATCAGCGCGCTGCCGGTTGGCGAACCCGACTTTTCACTCGCGCTCGAATCCGAACGACTGCTGATTCCACAGAACGGCGCCGCCTTAGCCCGCGTAGTCGCTCAGCGAGCGGGCTACGAGGGTCCGATCAAGCTCAGCTTCGACGGACTGCCCGAGAACGTTTCGGTCACTGGTGACGAGATTCCGGCCGGCGCCACGCAAACGCTCGTCACACTTACAGCTCCCGGGCTGAGCCCGTCGCAGTCGATCGCGCGACTGTGGGGCGCAAGCGTCGCGCCTGCGACTTCAATCACGCAGGTCGCGCTGCCGCCGCAAAATGCTGTCATGGAACATAGCCCCTGGTTGGGCGAAGAAATCGGTGTGGCAGTGACCACCCCTGCACCGCTGACGCTCGCCTGGGATCCCTTCAGCGCCGACGTGCAACTGGCGGTCGGCGCGCCGCTGGCGGTGAAGCTGCGCGTGAATCGGGCCGAAGGCACCGCCGGGCCAGTGCGGTTGTCGCTATTGACCACGCAAGTGCCTCCGCGCAAGAAGGTGAAAGAGAACAATCAGGAGCGCGAGATCGACGACGTCGAACGCACCCTGCGCTTCGAAGCCGCGCCGACCATTGCCGCGGAAGCCAGCGACGCAGACGCCAAGGTGTTGGTGCCTGCCGATCTGCCGCGTATCGCCTACGATCTGGCCATCCAGGCCGAACTGCTGTCGGCCGACGGCAAGAATGTGCTGGCCGCGGCTGTGACGCCGGCGCGGCGGATGATTGCCACCACACCGCTGACGATCGAACTGGCCACGAACGACCCGATCGAAGCTCGCGCTGGCCTGGGTGAAACGGGCAAGCTCGCCGGCAAGATCCGCCGTGCCCCCGGCTTCACGCTGCCCGTCACCGTCAGCCTGTCCGGCTTGCCCAAGGGCAGCGGCGCGCCCAGCATCGAGCTGGCGGCGGACAAGAACGACTTCGAGTTGCCACTCAGCCTGCGCTATGGCACGCCGTTGGGCGAACTGAAGGACGTCAAACTCGTGGCCACCAGCCAGCTCGATCCCAAGAACGCCGAGACCATGGTGAAGAGCGCCGAAGCGCCCGTGGCAATCAATGTTGTGGCAGGCGACAAGCCGCCTGCGGAGCAGCCCCGTGTCGTGTTTGAAGACCAGGTGGAGTTTCTGGCAAACCTGATCGAAGGTGGCGGGCAGGCCAGCCTGGTTGCCGATCAGAAGTATTCGGGCCTGGCGAGCATTCGCGTCACGCCCGATCAGAAGTTCAATCCGGCGTTGCCTGGCTTGAACGTGAAGATTCGCGAGTTCCCCGCCCCGGGCGAGTATCGCTATGTGCAGTACGCTTGGAAGAAGCAAGGCGGGCAGTCCATCTGCCTGCAACTCAATCACGACGGCAAATGGGGTCCCGACGGCGATGGCCAGCCCAAGTTCCGCTACCACGCTGGATCCGGCGGCGAAGTTTATGGCGGCTCGATCGCAGTCGACGAGAATCTGCCGGCCGAGTTCACCGTGGTCACGCGCGATCTGTTCGCCGACTTCGGCGAGTTCACGCTGATGGGGCTAGCATTGTCGCCGGTCGATGGCGAGGCCGGCTTGTGGGACCACATCTATCTCGGCACGCAGCCTGAAGATTTCGATCTCGTGAAGCCGTAACGCGGCGTCCCTCGGCGGAGCCGAAGGCTGAACGAAGCCATCTTCTTCGTCAACTCTCGCCGCTGGCGACGAAACGATAGCCGGCCCCGCGCACGCTCAGGAAGTGCTTCGGCTTGGCGGGGTCTTCCTCGAAGTATTTGCGGAGGTTGACGATGAAATTGTCGACCGTGCGCGTGGTCGGCATATGCGCCATGCCCCACACGTGCTCGAGCAGCTCGGCCCGCGTGACGACGAGGCCCTCCTTCTCGACGAAGTATCGCAAGAGCTTCATCTCGGTGTGCGTCAGGCGCACGCGCTCGCCGGCCACGGTCACGTCGAAGGTGTCGAAATTGACGGTCGCGCGGCCGAATTGATAGACCGGCCCCACGTTTTGTTCGGCCGAGCGCGTGACCGCGTGGGTGCGCCGCGCCAACAGATTGCGCGTCATGCTCAGCAGCTCTTCCAGCTCGAACGGCTTTTGCAGGTACTGATCGGCGCCCACGTCGTAGCCGCGAATCCGGTCTTCCACCAACGTGCGCGCACTGAGCATCAGCACGGGGACGTTGTTGCCTTTTTGGCGCAGCGACTCGCATACGGCGTAGCCGCTCATGCCCGGCAACATCAAGTCGAGGATGACCAGATCGACGCCGCGCGGGTCCGTTTCGATGAACTCCAGCGCGGTCGGCCCGTCGCCGGCGGTGGTCACTTCGAAGCCTTCGGCTTCCAGGTTGTACTTGATGCCGAAGGCCAGGTGCTGCTCGTCTTCCACCACCAGGATGTGCTTCATCGTTTTCGCCTGCTGCGAACGGTCGGAGAATTACCGCACCGCATCCTGTGGATTGGTCGTTGGCAGTTCGTGCGGCGCGCCGTCGGCCGCCGCCGCGGGTCGCGCCGGCAATTGCACTTCGAACACCGTGCCGGACTGCTGCTTTCCTCGGTCGCGCACGGCGATCTTGCCGTGCATCCGCGTGACCAGCGTGCGTACGATGAACAGTCCCAGCCCCGTGCCGGTTTCCGAGCGCTCCAGTTCGCGCCCCAGCCGCACGAATCGGCCGAAGATCCTGCGGCGTTGCGCGGCCGGAATGCCGCGGCCGTTGTCGATGACGCGCGTTACGATCGTGTGGTCGTTGACGAATTGCGAATCGATCTCCACTGCCGGTTCGGCCCCGCCGTATTTGATCGCGTTGTCGATCAGGTTGCGGAACACCATTTCCAGGTCAATTGGCCGGGCTCGCAGAATCGCCGGCGTCACGTGCAGGCGGATCGCGTCGCTGGGCAGATGGTAGCGGAGCGAGAGCGTTTCTGCGCAGCTTTGCAAGATGCCGGATAGCTCGACGTCGACCAGGTCGGTTTCGACCGGCTGCTGGTCCAACCGCGCCGCGTCGAGCATGTGATTGATCAGCGTGTCGAGCCGCTCCACGTCGTCGAGCATGAAGCGAAAGAAGTTCGCCTGCTGCTCCTCGGTGACGCTGCGCCGCGACAGCGTCTGCAAATAGAGCTTGAGCGACGCGATGGGGGACTTGAGCTCGTGCGTCACGCTGTCGATGAAGTTCGATTGCCGCTGGTTGAGCCGGATGCCCTTGATCGAAATAAACAGGTACAGCACCACGCCTACCAGCACCAACAAGAGAAAAGTGGTGCCCACGAACAGCAGCACCCAAAAGACGGCCGATTGATCGATCTCGCGGATGGTAAGAACGATCCAGCCGACGATCAGCGCGACGACCAGCGAGATCATCACGACGGCGAGTGTAATCGGCCAACCGTAGGAAGGGCGCATGGCGTGGACCTGGATCGACAACGACAGGAACTCAGCGCGGCGCGGCTGCCGGCGCTGCCGCCACTTCAATGATAGCGGCCCGCTTGAGCTCGCGGAGTGTCGGGCAGATGCGCCGTTTTTCGTGTAGTGGCACGCCGAGTGCATGTTTTTGCCACGCCACGGCCCGAGGCTCGTGCAAGCAAGTCTACTCGTTGGCCCGTTAAGCGTGCAATAAGCATGACTTGCGGCCACGGCCCTGCGGCGCGGGATGACGGCCCTGGCGAACTGCGATTGTAAGATTTGGAAATTCGGACCAAGATGACGTTGCACGCTCGCCTCGAAGTGATCGGCGCGAGCCTGGGCCGCGAATGGCTTTTTCGCCTGGCGAAAAGCCACCGACGGCAGAGTGGCGCTGGCAGGAAGTCGGCCCCACCCCAACACCCACCCAGTCGTGCGCCGAAAGTGACAGGGAAGTCGCTCCAGCGGTTCTCTAGCCCGCGTCTGCCGGCAGCCTGACTGCCCGCGCACGCCCGGCTCCGCCGCCCCCGCGCCTCCCCTGTGTGCCTTGCGGGCGTCGGTCGGGGACTTGCTGACCCATCGAACGATAGGCCAAAAACTTTCCACGGAGGGAAACGATGGTCTCGCTACAAATCGCAGCGCTGGTTGTCGCGCTCACCGGCTCGACCGACCCCGTGCTGCTGGACTTTCAAGCCTCTTGGTGTGCCCCCTGCCGTTCGATGGAAAGCACGGTCACGTCGCTGGAGCGTGCCGGCTATCCGGTACGCAAAGTAGACGTCGATCGCGAGCGCGCCTTGGCCGATCGATACCGCGTGCAAACCATTCCGTGCTTCGTGCTGGTGGCAAATGGCCGCGAAGTTGGCCGCGTCGTGGGCGCCGTGCGCCGCAACGAGCTGGTCGACCTGTTCGCCAAAGCCGGCGTGCAACCGGGCGGCGCGGCGCATGGCATCGCCCGCCCGCAATCGCCCGATGACGCCGCTCGGTCGCTGCCGCCGACGCGCGAT
>JBBDYK010000003.1:0-9927 GCA_040901665.1 Pirellulales bacterium
AATTGGCGTCCGGGCGCAGCGTCAGCGGCTCCAGTCCGCTTAAGCGCGTCAGCCTTTCGACCCGCGGCCGCTTGCGCGGCGGTTGCCCCGCCACCGCCGCGGCAATAGCGCGGATGTGCGCGGGCGTGGTGCCGCAGCAGCCGCCGATGATGTTCACCCAGCCATTGGCCGCAAACTCGCCCAGCGTGGCGGCCATCATCTCGGGTGTCTGGTCGAAGCCTCCAAACGCGTTGGGCAAGCCGGCGTTCGGATGGCAACTGATGTAGACCGGCGCAATGTGCGACAGCTCTTCGATATAGGGGCGCAGCTTATCGGGCCCCAGCGCGCAGTTGATGCCCACGCTCAGCATGTCGAAATGCGAGATCGAATTCCAACAGGCTTCGACGGTCTGCGCGGAAAGGGTTCGCCCCCCCTCGAAAACGGTGAAGCTGGCCATCACCGGCAGCCGCAGCCCGGTGTCTTCGAAGAACTTGTCGATGGCGAACAGGCAGGCCTTCATCACCAGCGTGTCGAAGGCCGTCTCGCACAGCAGGATGTCAACGCCCCCCTCCACCAGCGCGTCGACCTGCTCGTAGTAGGTCTCGACCATCTGGTCGAACGTGGCGCTGCGATGGCCCGGATCGTTGACGTTGCCGGCGATGGAAAGTTGCTTGTTGGTGGGGCCGATCGAACCGGCGACGAACCGCGGCTTTTCCGGCGTGCGCAGGTTCATTTCATCGACGGCCTTGCGCGCCAAAGCGGCCGCGGCCAGGTTCACGTCGCGCACCCGGTCGGCCAGCTCGAAGTCGAGCATGCCGACGCTGGTGGCGCCGAACGTGTTGGTTTCGATGATATCGGCGCCGGCCTTGAGATACTCCCGATGGATGCTCTCGATGGCGTCCGGCTGAGTGATCACCAGGATATCGATGAAGTTCTTGAGGTCTTTCGAATGCCGCGCGAACTGCGCGCCGCGGTAATCGGCCTCGCTGTACTTCAGCGCGTGGACCATCGTGCCCATGGCGCCGTCCAGCACCAGGATGCGTTCGCCCAGCAGGGTTTCCAGCCGCTGGCGCGTTTGGTCTTGGGCGATGACAGCCATGAGAGCTTTTTCGGGGAAAGTGGGTCCGGGCAATGCCAGTCATCCGGGCATGGAATGTCCGGCGAGAATGCAGCGGAACGTATCTTCCGCTGCTAGCACAACTATCGCACACACCCCTATTACCCGCAAGGTTGACTGACATTTGACCGAGCGTGCCGCACGATCACGGGGCCCTCGTGCTGGCTGCTACGGTTGCCTGGCGACGCGTACAGACAGCAGACGCCGCGAATGGGTCGGGGGTTCGCGACACGCGGCCGCAGGCATCGCCCACGCTGCCCGATCGCTAGCGGCTCGCCATGCCGCCCCAAGGTCGCAGAGCCGGTATGAGTCAAGATCGTTGCGATCGTTACCGATAGTACAGTCAAAGGTCTTTTGCGCAATCAACTGGTCCGCACGCCACAGGGCCCGCGCACCGCAGCAACGACCGCGAGCGAGCAATGGCAACCTTTTCGATCGTCAGCCACGAGGATGCACCGGACGACCTCGTCGACCCCGAAATGGTCGAGTCGGCGCAGGTCGATGTAGGCGCCGGCGCGTCACTAAGACGGCCGCGGCGCGAGACCATGCGTAACGGCCCCGATGCGGACTTGGACTCATTGCCCTTAACCCTGCTGGAGCTGCCCGACCTGGTGGCTGTCAGCCAGTGGACCGACCAACGATGGTCGAACCTTGGCAACCGGGTCTTTTGGGTGGGCATTGTCGTTGGGTCGGTGCTAGCGCTCTATTTGATCTGGCAGCCGAAGCGAGCGGCGGCGCCCCAGCGCGAAGCGCCGCCAACCTGGAGTGGCCAGGCCGCCACCAGCCCCACGACATTACCCGCCGGCGCGCACGAGCACGGCGAACCGCACACCCATGCGACGGCGCCAGCCTGGCCTGCGCACGAGACGCCGGCCGCGAGCGCCGCGACCATCGAAGCTGAATCTGAAACGTTCTCACCACAGCCGCCGAGCGAGCCCGAAACGCCGCCGCCCGGTCAAGAAGCGGCGCCATCGTTCAACGAGTGGAGTCGCCAGCCGCCGGCGCCTCAGGCGGTGTATACCGCGCGAGGCGGCGACACTCGCATGGACGGCGGCGCGGCGCAGAGTGTGCCGGGAGAAGCCATGCCCACAGGCAAAATCAAAAGCGTGGTGACGCCATGAGCGCGCTAGATCGGGCTTTTATCAAGGCGTACGCCGAGATGCCTCCGGGCAGTTGCTCGAAGCCGGCCGTAGACAATTCGGATTTGGCCAATGGCTCGATGGGTCCGCACGCGATGCCGCCCAGGCCGCGAGTGCCGTTCTCGGCGAGTCCGGCGCGAACGCTCGAACCGGTTTACGCGCCGCCGCCGCTGGCGGCATCCCAGGGGACAATGCCAAAGCCCAAGGCGCCGCTGTCGGCTTACGCTCCGGCGACAAAGTCGGACGACGCGCTGCACGCCCACGTCGAAGTCGACGAGATCGCCTGGCCCCAGGAGTGCCACGACTTGATCGACCAGGCGCGGCGGGGTTTCGACCACTTTGCCGACCATCTGACCGAGCGACTTACGCACGACGAGCGCTCGATCGCCATCGTGGGCTGCACTCCCGGCGACGGGCGGACCTTGATCACGCTGGCGGTGGCCAGGCACCTGGCGACCCGCGGCATCCACGCTGCCATGGTCGACGCGAACTTCGCCAACCCCATGCTGGCGCCAAGCTGCCGCATTACGCCGCAGTGCGGCTGGACCGAAGTCGTCGCCGGACAACGGACGCTGGAAGAAGCGCTGATCACCTCGCGCGCCGAAGGCGTGACGTTGGTGCCCTGCCGCGGCCGATCGCAAAGCGCCGCGCCGCCGACCGACGCCGTGCGGCTGGCCGCGACCTTCGACACGCTCAAGGAGCAATACGATCTGGTGTTGTTGGACACCGGGGCCCTCGGCACGCCCGAGACGCTGCGGTCCTTTGCCGATCTGGCCCGCGCCATCCGGCTCGACGCCGTGTACCTGGTGCGCGACGCGCGGTGCACGACGGTCGAGGAGCTGACGGGCATCTGCTCTGCGTTGCAACAGGCTCGCGTTGTAGTGGCCGGCATCATCGACAACTTCGTCGCGCCTGCGGAAATGCACCATTCGCGGCTGTCCATTCCCCTGACCAACTTTGCGAGTCGGCTGCTGGCGCTGCGCGGCTAGACCGTCCAAGGTACCCCCATGTACAAGAACTACTGGCAATTGCACTCGCGGCCTTTCGATCACGGCATCGATCCGCGCTTCTACTATCCGAGCGAAGCCCATCAGGGCGCGTTGCTCAAGCTGCGCTACGTGATCGAGAACGAGCGCGGCGCCGGAATGCTGGCCGGCAGCGCGGGCTCGGGCAAGACGATGGTCGTCAATTCGCTCAAGCGGCAGCTTGGCGAGACGTTCAGCCCCTTCGTACACGTCGTGTTCCCGCAAATGTCGGCTCGCGAGCTGTTGGCCTATCTGGCCGGCGAAATGGGAGCGGCGACCGGCCCTAGCAGCACGATGAGCATCGACGAAAGCATTCGCCGCCTGGAGCACTTCCTGGACGACAACGCCCGCCGCGGACATAACGCTGTGGTCGTTATCGACGAAGCCCATCTGCTGCTGGAGTGCGAAGCCCTCGACACTTTGCGATTGCTGACGAACCTGGAAGGCGCGGGCAAGCCGGCGCTGACCATGATTCTGGTCGGCCAGCCCCAATTGCTCCCGGCGCTCGAGCGGCTGCCGGGCTTGGAAGCGCGGTTGGGAGTGAAGTGTCTGTTGCGGCCGTTCAATCTGGAAGAAACCGTCAGCTATGTGGCGCACCGCATGACGGCGGCCGGAGCCACGCATGAGATTTTCACCTCCGAGGCGCTCTCGGCTTTGTACGAGTTGACCGGCGGCAATCCGCGGCGGATCAACCGCCTGTGCGACCTGGCCCTGTTGATTGGCTATGCCGAAGAACAGGTGCGGATCAACGCTCCGCAGATCGAAGCGGTCTCCAACGAGCTGGTGGCCGTCGTGCCCGAATAGCAGCGCCAGAATAGCGGCGCCGAAATCGCCGCCTGCGGATGGCTCGTCATGCTAAAATCGCCGATGTGAATTCGGCGTCTCGATGGTCCACGTCTCTGGAAGCGGCCGCGGTAACCGGCCTTTGCGCTGCGCTGTTGCTGGCCACGGCGGCGCCGCTGGCCATGGTCTGGGACGAAGGCGACACGATCGTGCGCGCCGAGCAGACCGCGGCCTACGTCGGCATGCCACTCGATGACCGTGCCGATGATTTCCAGGCACGCGCCGATTGGCCCTACACCACCGTGCGCGAAGGACACCCGCCGCTGGCAGGGCTGCTGATCGCGGCCGGACTGCGCATTGCGCCCGCCGGGCTCGATCCGCTCACGCGGGCGCGGCTGGGGCCGCTGCTGTTTTTTGCCGTCGCCGCCGGCGCGATGTACTATCGCCTGCTCGGCGACTACCGCGTGCGGGCAGTGGGCGTCATGGCCGTCGTGGCTCTTTTGACCATGCCGCGCGTGTTCGCGCATGCGCACTATGCTACGCTCGACGGGCCGGTGACGGCGGCCTGGGTGCTGACGTGGGCCGCGTTCGCACCGGCCTGTCGCAGTTGGCGATTCGTCCCGCTTTTGGGCCTTGCGCTGGGACTGGCGTTCTCGGCCAAGTTCACCGGTTGGCTGGCCGTCGTGCCGCTGGCCGCTTGGGCGGCCTTGTTTCGCGACCGCCGCGCCGCATTCGCGTTGATCGCCGGCGGGGCGATCGCACTCGTCGTGTTCGTGCTGCTTAATCCTCCCCTATGGCACGAGCCGTGGACCGGCCTGCGCACGTTCTGGGATTTGAATCTGCACCGCGCGAATCAGCCACGGCTCAACGTCACCACGCAGTTCTTTGGCCACATGTACGATTTGGACCATCCCCTGCCCTGGTACAACTCGCTGGTCTGGACGCTCATCACCGTGACACCGATCGTGGCGCTGTTGGGCATGCTGGGCATCGTGGCCAGCGTGCGTCGCTGGCGCAGCGACCCGGCCGGCGTACTGTTGGTGTGCAACTGGGCGACGCTGGTCGTCGTGCGGGCCCTGCCGATTGCTCCGCCACACGACGCCGAGCGGCTGATGCTGCCCAGCTTCGCGTTTTTCGCGGCGCTGGCAGGCGTGGGACTCGGGCGGGGGCTGTACCGCGATTCGCTGCTGTTGCCCGACAAGATTCCCGCTCAAGGTTGGGCGAAGGTTGCCATGGCGCTGGCGATTGCCGCGGCGACATTCGACACCTGGAGCTACTTTCCGCACAACCTTTCCTATTACAGCCGCCTGGTCGGCGGGCTGCGCGGCGCCACGGCCTTGGGACTGGAGCCCACCTACTATTGGGACGCGCTGGATCGCACGGCGCTGCGGTGGATTGAAGAAAACACGACGGGCGATGATAAGGTCGCCTTTGGCGCGGCGCCGTCGCGCAATCTCGAGCTGCTCAAAGGTTGGGGTCGTTTGCGCCATTTGCCGGCCGATCCGGGCCACTTCCGCTGGTACGTCATCCAACGCCGCCCCAGCGCCCACACGCCGGCCGACCTCTGGCTGATCGAGCACGAGCAGCCGGCCTTCCAGCGCAGCATCTCGGGCGTCGCGCTGTTGGATATCTATTCGTTCCAGCAACGCGAGCGCGCGCTGCGAGCCGTGGAGAATCCGGACGGGAACTAAAAATCAGACCAGGCCCGGCATCGTGGCGTAGAGATCCAAATCGGCGCGGTCTCCCAAAATCGTGAACAGCGCGCGCACTTGCTCCAGGCCAGTGGCGATCGTGAATCGCGAGTCGCGGCCAAAGCTTTTGGCGCCCAGGATGTAAAAGTCAGGCTCCGGATTCAGCAAAGCGCGCGGATCGAGCGTGCCGCCGGCCCCCAGATCCGCAAGGATCTTGGCCATGCCCGCCGGCGCTTCGCAGGCAGCACACAGGGCGACGTGCAACTCGCGGTGCAGGCTGTGGTCCGGCCGGTAGCCGACGTTGGCGATGACGCGATCGAACTCGAACTCGCCCGCGTGCTTGCCCGCTAAGCGCACGGCGAAGCGGTCGCGATCGGCATGCCAGGCCACGGCTTCCACGCAGGTGCCGCTGTAAAAGGTGACGTGATTGGCGTCGTCGGCAGCCAGGCGATTGGCCAGCGCGGCCACCCGTTGTCGTTCCGGCAACACGTTATCCAGCGGCGGCTCGACCGGTTGCGGCAATTGCTCGTTGCACTCTCGCCGAGTGACCCAGGTAACCCAAGTGTCGGGCGATTGACCGGCCAGTGCCGCCAGTGCCGCCACGCTGGCCGCGGCCGAGTCGCCGTCGCCCACCAGCAGCGTGCTGCGTCCGTGGAAGTGGTCGCGGTCGTGGCCGAGCACGTCGGGCAGCCCGTACTCGATGTGCGCCGCGGCCGCCCGTTCGCCCACAGCCGGAATGCCACCGGCCCCCAACCAGTTGCCACAGCCATAGGTGCCAGTGGTGTCGATCACGACGTCGGCGCTGGCAAACCGTTCGCGGCCATGCTCGCCCTCGGCCGTACTCTCCAGCAGCAGGCGGAAGTCGCCATCACCGCGGGCCAGGTCGCCGTGCAAGTCGGCTTTGAGCAATCCCGTGCGGCCGACGCTCACGACACGCGTTTGCTGGTGCAAACCGTCGACCAGCAAGTCGGAATTTGCCAGCGGCAGCAGATAGCGCTCGGCATATTCGCGGCCAGTGAGCTGCGCGTCGAAAGCGGGCGGTTGCCAGTCGTCGTCCTGGGCTTTTAGCGCCGCCAGTCCCAGCGGCGAGTGATTCATGCCAAACGGCGTGAACATCCGCAGGTGCCCCCAGCGGCGCACATGGTCGGCCACCGAGCCGCGCTCATAGAGATCGACGTCGTAGCCCAGATAGCGCGCATAGAGCGCCGCCTCGAGGCCAATCGGCCCGGCGCCGAGAATTGCGATCCTCGCGGGTGTTTCTATGGCCATCAGGGCACCGATCGCATCAGGTCCATCGTTTGTTCTTTAATGGGAACGCGCGGCTCGGCGCGGCAGCGCATCGGTCGCTGGCCGGTCGAGTGCAAACGCCGACAATTCCACATCCGGATCGAGACCTTGCAGCAGTTGACTCATCACCACGGCCGTGCCGGTCGAGAGCTGCAACCCGCCGCGAAAATGTCCCGCCGCTACGAACGCGTTTTCCAGTCCCGGCACACACCCGATATAGGGCAGCCCATCGGCCGTCGCGGGGCGCAATCCGGCCCAGGTGCGCTCGACCGCGGCCTGGGCCAGTTCGGGCACCCGGCCGATCGCGAATTCGATCAGCCCTGCAATCGCGCCGGCAGTGGTCGAGCGGTCGTAGCCCACGTCCTCCTCGGTCGAACCGGCCAGCAGCCGGCCATCGTCGCGCGGCACCAGGTAGCGACTTCCCTCGTTGACGATCCGCGAGAGTATTGGCTGCGTGGTGCGAAACAACACCATCTGACCGCGAATCGGCTTGATCGCGGGCGCCACGCCCAGCCGGCGCACCAACGGGCCGGTCCACGAACCGCTGGTGATGCACACCCGATCGGCCAACAGCGTGCCGACACAGGTTTGCACCGATTCGATTCGTTCCCCGCGTATCGTAAACTCCTCGGCAGCGGCGCCAGCGGTTATTTCCACCCCGCGCCGTGCGCACCCGAATAACAGCGCCTGCAAGTGGCGCGGGTTGCGGATCTGACACTCGCCAGGCACGAGATACGCCGCGCACACGTCGCCTTGCGGTCGCAGGCTCGGCTCGCGATCGCACAGCTCGTTGGCGGCGAGCCGCTCGCAGGCGATGTCGTGCGACAATGCCAGGCGTGCAAAGCCCTGCAAGCGAGCGGCGGCCTGCGCCTCGCGCTCCAAATAAATGGCGCCACAGCGGCGATACCCATTGTCGATGCCGGTCGTGGCCCGCAGCGTCTGGGCCCAGTCGCGGTGCAGCGTATTGCTAAGCGCCGTGAGTTGCGCCAACGGGTCGCCGTCGATCGGCGCCGCGGGGGGCAGGATGCCTGCGCCGGCCCAAGAGGCCTCGCGCCCCGGCTGCCCGGCGTCAATGACGCGCACTTGGGCGCCGTGGCCGGCCAACTCATAGGCCAGCGACAAGCCGATCACGCCTCCACCCACAATCAACACGTCCGACATGCGCTCACCGCCGCACGTTGCGAAATCGATCGAAGCCCCCGCAGCGGCCATTCTATCGCCAGCCAGCCGGCTCGACGAGGGTTGGCAGTGGTGAAACACGTGCGACATCGCACGCCCGCGCGCTTCGAGCGAGCGCGCCGCCAGGCACTAATCTCCGCCGCGCTGCGCCAGCAAGCGTCGCAACAATAGCTCGTCGATGCGCCCGCGGAATCGCTCTTTGCCGTCGATGACCACCACCGGGACGCACTCGTCATAGCGCTGGCGAAGGGCCGCGTCGCCGTCGATATCGACCGAATCGAACGCTAGGCCATTGCGGGCCAACAACGCCGCCGCGTCGTCGCACAAGTGACAACCTTGCCGGGTATACAGGACAACCGAGGACGGGCGAGCGGTCATGGCGTGCTGGCAAACTAAGAATTTCGGCCAAAATCCGGCACTCGGTATGGCAGTTGCCCGCATGGTGGTCGATATTGACTCTTTCCGCAACGGTCGGCCAAGACTATCCTCAAACATGGCGGCAATCACGTCTTTTCGCACCCGGCACCGACGGCAGCCGGCATGAGCAAGCTCTCGCTCGACAAGTTTCTGGAGTTCGTTGGGCGCAGCAAGCTGGTCGAGCCCGCACGGCTCGACATGGTTGTCAGCGACTGGAAGCGCCGCGCCACGATCGCTCAATTGGATGACGCCGGCCAGTGCGCCGAGCATCTGATCGAAGCGGGATTGCTGACGCGCTGGCAAGCCCACAAGCTGCTCGAAGGGCGCCACCGCGGCTTCCAGCTCGGCAAGTACAAGCTGCTGGACCATCTGGGCAGCGGCGGCATGAGCAGCGTCTATCTGGCCGAGCACACGCTGATGCGCCGGCTGGCGGCCGTCAAGGTGCTGCCCCAACATCGCGTGAGCGACGCGTCCTACGTGGCCCGCTTTCAGCTCGAAGGGCAATCGACCGCCGCGCTCGATCATCCCAACATCGTGCGCGTGTACGACCTGGATCACGACGGCAAGATCCATTACCTGGTGATGGAGTACATCGAAGGACGCGATTTAGAGGCCATCGTGGCGCGCCAGGGATCGCTGAACTACCTTGCCGCGGCCGACTATATCGCCCAGGCTGCGGCCGGACTGGAGCACGCCCACCGGGCGGGACTGGTGCACCGCGACGTCAAGCCGGCAAACTTGCTGGTCGACCGGCACGGCGTGGTGAAAATACTCGACATGGGCCTGGCCAAGTTCGCCGGCGCGCCGGCCGCCACCGCGGCGCTGGTGGGCGAGGAGCAAGTGCTCGGCACGGCCGATTACGTCGCTCCCGAGCAAACCGTGAATTCCAACACCGTCGATTGCCGGGCGGACATCTATTCGCTCGGTTGCACGCTGTATTTCCTGCTGTCGGGCCATCCCCCCTTCCCCTTCGGCAGCGCGCTGCAGCGGATGTCGGCCCACCAGCACCATCTGCCCCCCAGCGTGGCGCTCGACCGGCCCGACGCGCCCCAGGCGCTGGTGGCCATTTGCGAGCGCATGATGGCCAAGTCGCCGGCGGACCGCTATGCATCGGCCGGCGAAGTCCGCACCGCCCTGTCGGCCTGGTTGGCCAGTGATGCCGCCTTGGCGCTGTCGCGCAATCGCTCGCTGGCGGCTGCGGGCAATGCCGCGCACTTTGACGGCGGCGACAGCGGCTTCGATCCCCGGCCGGCAGGCGCCACGGGCGATTCCAACGTTCATGGATCCAGCGGCTCATTGCGCGCCGGTTC
>JBBDYK010000004.1:0-9881 GCA_040901665.1 Pirellulales bacterium
ATCGTTGTTCCAGAGCGAGCGGTGGGATAACGCGGGCGGCGCCGAGATGAACTGGGCCTTTCCCGTTACGCCCGGCCAATACGAAGTGCGCTTGTACTTCTCCGAAATCTACACCGGCGCCTTTGGCGTCGGCCTGCGCACCTTCAGCGTGCAGATCGAAGGCGTCACCGTCTTGCAGAACTACGACACCTTCGCCGACGTCGGCGCCAACGCCGGCGTGGTCAAGTCGTTCACGGTCACCAGCGACGCCAACTTGAACATCAACTTCCTCCACGGAGTCGAAGACCCCGCCGTCAAAGCCATCGAAATCCTCACCGCAGGTCCGGCGGCCACCAGCGCGCTCGGCACGTCGGCGAACAGTCTAAGTTTCGGCAACGTTACCGTGGGCGCCGGCGGACAGCAATCGATCACGCTCACGAATTCGGGCGGGTCTGGTGCACCCTCGATCACGATCAGCGGCACGACGATCAGCGGGACGAATGCCAACCAATTCTCCGATTCCTTCAACGATGCCTCGCCCATTCTGCTCGCGCCGGGCCAATCGACCGTCGTCAACGTCAACTTCGGACCGACCTCAGCCGGCGCTAAGTCGGCGAGCCTGCAAATCGCGCACACCGGCAGCAACAATCCCTTGGCTGTCTCGCTGTCGGGCACTGGCCAGACCACGCCGACGGGGAACATCGTCTATCGCGTGAACGCGGGCGGAGCGGCGGTGGCCGGCACTCCCGGCTGGACGGCCGATACAAACGCCGCGCCGTCGCAGTATCGAAACAGCGCTGCCGCGCCCAGCGACGCGGCGACGACAACCTCCACCATCAACCTCACCAACGCGTCGATTCCCGCCGGCACTCCACAGTCGTTGTTCCAGAGCGAGCGGTGGGATATTCCCGATGCCACCGAAATGAGTTGGGCATTCCCGGTCACCGCAGGTCTCTACGAAGTGCGACTGTACTTCTCCGAGTTCTACACCGGAACATTTGCCGTGGGAGCGCGCACGTTCGACGTGCAGATCGAAGGCGCCACAGTGCTAGACAACTACGACGTGTTTGCCGAAGTCGGGGCCAACGCCGGAGTCGTCAAGAAGTTTACGGTGCTCAGCGACCCCACGCTGAACATCGTGTTCCTGCATGGAGTCGAAGATCCCGCCATCAAGGCAATCGAGATCGTGAGCGCCGGCGCGGTCGCCAATCAACTCGTTGCCTCGACCAGCACCGTGGACTTCGGACAAGTGGTCGTCGGGCAGACGAGCACCAAGACGTTCAATCTGCTCAACAGCGGAAATCTCGGCGATCCGTCGATCGTCATCAATCCCGCGTCGGCCGCGTTGACGCCGACCAGCGCGGGCTTCACGTATCAGTTTGCCCAGTCCCAGCCGATCACGCTAACGCCTGGGCAGTCGACCACCGTCACGGTCAAGTACTCTCCCCTCAGCGTAGCCAGCAACAACGCGACCCTCGCCATTCCGCACAGTGGAACCAACTCGCCGCTATCGGTCAGCCTGCAGGGCCAGGGCGTCTCATCCATCCCCATCGGATTTGGCAAGACGACGCTCGGCGGAACCAGTAGTACGTCGCCGACATCGCTGCAATTCGGGCCCGACGGACGGCTGTACGTGGCCCAGCAAAACGGATTGATCAAGGCCTACACCGTCGCCCGTAATTCCGCCAACAGTTACTCCGTCACCGCGACCGAGACGATCAGCCTGATTCAGCAAATTCCTAATCACGACGACAACGGGACGTTGAATGCAAGCATCACCACTCGACAAATCACGGGCATCGTCGTCACGGGCACGGCCGCGAGTCTGGTGATCTACGTTTCATCGAGCGATCCACGGATCGGCGCCGGCGCCGACAATGGCGGCAACGAGCTCAACCTGGACACCAACTCGGGAGTCGTTTCCAGGCTCACCAAGAGCGGGAGCACCTGGTCGCGGCTTGACCTCGTTCGTGGCTTGCCTCGATCGGAAGAAGATCATGCGCCTAACGGACTACAGTTCGACCCGGCCACTAACGTGCTGTACCTGGCCATCGGTGGCAACACGAACATGGGCGCGCCCTCGAACAAGTTCGCGCTGCTGCCAGAATACGCGCTGTCTGCCGCCATCCTTTCGATCAACTTGACTGCCATTGGCCAGACCACCTACGACTTGCCCACGCTTGACGACCAGACGCGCGCGGGAGTGAACGACGTCAATGACCCGTTCGGCGGCAATGACGGCCTGAATCAGGCGAAGCTGGTCCCAGGCGGTCCCGTGCAAGTCCATGCCCCCGGCTTTCGCAACCCCTACGACTTGTTGATCACGAGCGGCGGGCGAATGTACACCGTCTCCAATGGACCCAACGCCGATTGGGGCGACGTGCCGATTGGCGAGGGCCCGGCAGGCGACGCCACCAACCAACAAAATGAACCCGGCACGACGTACGGCGACGGCTTGCACTACATCACCGGCCCCGGCTATTACGGCGGGCACCCGAATCCGACGAGGTCCAACCCCAACAATACATTCAACTCCAGCAATCCGCAGTCGCCGGTGTCGGTGGGCAATCCGATTGAGTCGGACTTTCGCGTGCCCGGTCCGGAAAGCGGCGCCCTCGTTGTCTTCCCCAATTCGACGAACGGACTAGCCGAATACACGGCCAGTAACTTCGGCGGCGCCATGCAGGGCGACTTGTTGACCGCCAGCTTCGATAACTCGATCAAGCGGATCAAACTCAACAGCACGGGCAATACCGCGGTGTTGTCGAACAACCTGTTCAGCACCGTGGGCTCCATCCCTCTCGACGTTACGGTGCAAAACGATGCGGGCACTATGCCCGGGACCATCTGGGTAGCCGACATCGCAACTAATCAGATCTACGTCTTCGAACCGAACGACTTTGGCGGCGGCGGGGGCGGACCGGTCGACCCCAATGATCTCGACGGTGACCATTACACGAATGCCGACGAGACTGCCAACGGCACCGATCCGAACAACGCCGGAGACGTCCCCCCGGACTTCGATGCCGACTTTACTTCGAACTTGCTCGATCCGGACGACGACAACGACACGCTGCCGGATACGTCCGACCTGTTCGCGGTCGACGCGCAGAATGGCAACACCACTCCTATCGGCACGCTGTACAGTTGGGAAAACAACGCCCCGCGTCCCGGCGGCCTGCTCGACTTGGGCTTTACCGGCCTGATGACCAACGGCGTCAGCAACTATCAGTCGCTCTACGATCCGAACAAGCTTACGCCCGGCGGCGCAGCCGGCGTGCTGACCATCGACTTCGCCTCCACCGGCACGGCACTGGGCTCCGCGAACACGCAGAATCAAGCGTTCCAATTCGGCGTCAATGTCGCCGGCGCTACGCAGAAGTTCGTCGCGACGACGCGCGTGCTCAGTCCGTGGAGCGGGCAGACGCCGCAAGCCGGACAGCAGATGGGCTTGTTCGTCGGCATCGGCAACCAGGACAACTACATCGAGGTTGCCGTCGACGGCAGCGGCACGATCATGGTCATCAGCGAAATCGCTGGCGCCGCCACCACCGTGGCATCGTCCTCCACCACGCTCACCGGCCTGGCAAGCATAGATTTCTATCTTTCGGTCGATCCTGTGAACAACACCGTGCAGGCCAGCTATTTGCTGCCCGGCGGCGCGCGGACGCTCCTGGGACCGGCCGTGACCATTCCGGCCAGTTGGTTGTCCGGGGCAATGGCCGTCGGCTTGATTTCCACGACCCCCGCGGCCATCGCGCCGATGCCGGTCACCTGGGACCACTTGGGCATGATCTTCGATACCGCAGGTCAGCTGGGCACATCGCTGGCCTCAGTCAACTTTGCGTCGGCGTTGATCGGAACACCAGCACAGCGACAACTGACACTGACCAACCTTGGGCACGCCGGCGACCCCGCGATCACTATTTCCGGCACGACGATCAGCGGGACGAATGCCAATCAGTTTTCTGATTCCTTCAACGATGCCACACCCGTGGTGCTTGCTCCGGGTCAATCGACGGTCGTCAACGTCAATTTCAACCCAACCTCAACCGGCGCAAAGACAGCGAGCCTGCAATTCGCGCACAATGGCAGCAACAATCCGCTAACCATTTCTCTTACGGGCACTGGCGTGACCGCGTCGACGGGCGACGTCGTCTATCGCGTGAATGCGGGTGGACCGGCCGTGTCCGGCACGCCTGGCTGGACGGCCGATACGAATGCCTTGCCGTCGCCGTACCGCAACAGCGCCGCCGCTGCCACTGGCGCTTTCTCGACGACCTCCGCGATCAACCTGAGCAACGCCTCGATTCCCGCCGGCACTCCGCAATCGTTGTTCCAGAGCGAGCGGTGGGATAACGCGGGCGGCGCCGAGATGAACTGGACCTTTCCCGTCTCGCCCGGCCAGTACGAAGTGCGCTTGTACTTCTCCGAAATCTACACCGGCGCCTTTGGCGTTGGCCTGCGCACCTTCAGCGTGCAAATCGAAGGCGTCACGGTCTTGCAGAACTACGACACCTTCGCAGAAGTCGGCGCCAACGCCGGCGTGGTCAAAACGTTCACGATCACCAGCGACGCCAACTTGAACATCAGCTTCCTGCACGGCGTCGAAGACCCCGCTGTCAAAGCCATTGAAATCCTCACCGCAGGTCCGGCGGCCACCAGCGCCACGACGCTTGCGTCGTCAACAGCGACCGGCGCATCAGCGGCCAATTCGAATCTGGCGTTCAGCGTGACAGTGAATCCTTCGTCCGTGAAGTCAAACACTGCCGCAGACACGAAGTCTCAGTCCACCATCAGGTTGTCGGCGACGTCCAGCGGCACTTCGGCAAACAGCCAACCGATCGTGCAGCAGGTCGCCGAGACGCGCAAAGCGACGAACGCTCGCAATGCGACCGACACGGTCCTGGGCAACAAGCGGACGATGGACGGCATCCTAAGAGACCTCGACCTGTTGCGTCCCTTGGCTTCGGCGCGCAAGAAACGCTAGCCAGCCGGAGGATCCATCGCTCGACTTCGGCGGGTACGAACAAGGGTGGCTGACCGGACTTGAACCGGCGACCCCCAGATCCACAATCTGGTGCTCTAACCAACTGAGCTACAACCACCGCGTGCGCGCTTGCATGTTTATCGTCCCCGCGCCGCTAAGGACACAGCGTAACTGCCAAAGGTGCGCGCGAAAGCGGCTTCGCCCGATCGCGTTCGGCGCGCCCTTGGCCCGTTCAGATTATCACGAAAGGCGTTGCCGGCAAAGCCCTTCTGACGCAGGCCAGAGGGCGGACCGGGCATTCCGCGCGCGCAGTAGAACGCCGCCAATATCGCCAAGAAATCTCGCCTTGGCGCGCCCAGTGGAGGCTGCGTATTATCTTGCCCGCTTGAATTCGTAACCGCAAGCTAAAGGCCAACTGCCAGCACTCCGGCCCCCATCGAAATCCAGTCGGCACCGGCACCGCGACGCCGGGCAAGCACATTCGGCGTTTTGCGCCGTCGCGGATCGTCCCTTGGACTTACCACGTTGTCCGCTGCGAACCGGGTTCACCTACGCTCATCTGTCTGGCCGCTCGACACGGCCAAGCGCGCGATCATTGTCGCCGGCTGCTGCGGCATGGCTTATACGCAGCTCACCACGTCGCCGGCCACGGTGCAGTATGCCCGCTCGTTGGGTGGCACCGGCCTGCACATCGGCATCCTGGGGGCGCTGCCCTTAGGGCTGGTCTGCGTGCAGTTGTTCTCGGCAGTGGCCGTCGAGCGAATGGCCTGCCGCAAAGCCACCTGGATCGTCGCGTCGATTTTTCAGCGGCTGATGTTCGTGCCGGCCGCGCTGGGCCCATGGCTCCTGCCGCAAATTGACGACACGATCTGGATTTGGACGCTGGTCACACTGACGGCGCTGAACCATGCTACGCTGCACTTTTGCACGCCGCTGTGGCTCTCCTGGATGGGCGACTACCTGCCGCACCAGGGCTTGAATCGCTTCTGGGGCGTGCGGCACTCTTCGCAGCAATGGACCGCGGCGCTGGCGCTGTTGGCCAACGCGCTGTTCTTCGTGCAGGGAGGCGTCGACGTAAGAGCGGCCTTCGCCGGCATCATCGTGCTGGGCGCGGCGTTGGGCGTCGTCGATATTCTGCTCTTCCTGCGCGTCGAGGAGCCGCCGCTGGCGCCTGCCAATGGCTCCACGCTGTGGGACGCGCTGAGTGGACCCTTTCGGCAACGCGATTTCCGCGGCTTCATTTACTATATGTGCTTTTGGAACCTTGCCGCCATGGTCGGCGCGCCGTTCATCAGCATGTATCTGCTCGAGCACGTCGGCATGGACCTGTTTCACGTGCTGCTGCTGTGGACCATCTCCTGGGTAGGCGGCGCAGTGCTATCCAATCAGCTTGGCCAGTGGGCCGACCGCTTCGGACAGCGGCCGGTGCTCATCCTCTGCACGGCCTTCAAGTCGATCAACATGATTGGCCTACTTCTCTGTCCGCCCGATCCGACCATCGCCTTCTTCGTGCTGGCGCCAATCTTCATGATCGATGCGTTCTTGAACGCCGGCATCGCCATCGCCACCAACGGCTTCATGATAAAAAACTCGCCACGCGAACGCCGCACCATGTTCATCGCCGCGGGCACGGGCTTTGCCGGCATCGTGGGCGGAGCCGCCTCGATCCTGGCCGGCGTGATGATCGCCTCCAGCGGCGACTGGTCGTGGACCGCCAACGGCACCCAGTACGTCAACTTCCATGTGCTGTTTGCGGTGAGCATGATCCTGCGGATGGCGGCGGCCGTGCTGGCCACGCTGGTGCGCGAGCCAGCCTCGACCAGCACCCGCGTGGTGGCCGGCGAGTTACTGTTCGCCGCGCGACTCCGCGTGCACGCCTGGCAAGCAGCCATCACGCTGCGCAGCGACACGACCTCGGCTCCGCAAGTGCTGCGCATGGAACCGCCGCCAGAAGACGTTGAAGCTGCGCCCGCCGCGCCTGCTCGCAAAGCAGCGTGAGAACGCACTAACTTGCCAGCGCCCGCTTGACCACCTCCGCGCACGTCGGCAGCGGGGTCTTGCAGAGTTGCCGCAGTCGTTCGGTGGCCAGAAATGTATCACGTCCGCGCGGCGCGCGACCTGGAACGGGCGCTCGTTGGGCGACAATCAGTCGCGCGTCGGCGTTCAATCCCGCTGCAATGGCGCGGGCCAGATCGTAGCGCGACATCTTGTCGCTGGCGCCCGCGTGTACGATTCCCTCCGCGTGCTCGCTTTGCGTCAGTTCCAGCAGAAACCGGCAGAGCGTGCCGACGTCCAGGGGATTGCGAAACTCGTAAGTCGGAGAAATGATGGCGTTGCCCGCTCGCAGGTTGCCGGATACTTTTGCCAGATACGAGTTTCCGCCCGGCATCGCGCTGCGCCCCAGCACCAGCGACAATCGCACGATAGTGGCTGACGGCAGCCGCTCGGCAATGGCCAACTCGGCCAGCGCCTTGGTCTGGCCATACCAATTGCACGGCGTGTGCGGATCGGTCTCGTGATACAAACCGCGCTCGCCGTCGAACACCGCATCGGTCGACGTATACAAAAGCCGTGCGCCGCTGGCGGCGCAGGCCTCGGCCACATGGATCGCCCCTTGCAGGTTGACTGCCGATGCCAGTTCCCGTTCGCGTTCGGCCCGATCGATATTCGACAAAGCCGCCAGCAGCGTCACGAACTGCGGCCGAGCCAGATCGAACGCCGCCCGCACGCTGTCGGCATCGGTAATATCAATCGCCACGGCCTGCGGACCCACAACCGCCCGCCGCGCCCCGCGCCAGACGTCAAACCCCTCGGCCGCCGCCCGCGCCCAATTCGAGCCAACAAAGCCCGTGGCGCCGATGATGAGGAGTCGTGGTTTCATGATGTGAGTGTTTCGCGAAAGAGAACTTGTGGACATTGTCGCGAATTCAGTTTGACGGCGGAATAGACGGGCGCGCCATCGCATCGCGCGTCAGCGGTGTGCATCACGCCGGCATTGGGGCAACGCCGCCGGGGACGACGCCACCTGGTGGATTGAGCAAAACCCCGAACGTGATGGACAACACCAGGATTGCGGCACCTGTATCGCTCGCACCCATCCTACGCTGGATTTTCCCGGCCCTGGGGGCTAAATTAGACGGTTTCCGGTTTGGCCCCTGCGCCGGCCCTGGTTGAGTGAATCCCGCGGAGAGTTCGATGGCCATCGTCAAGTTCGTCAACGAAAAGAAGGAAATCCAGGTGCCCGAGGGCTCGAACCTGCGGAGAGAAGCGCTCCGATCCGGTGTTGGGCTCTATCCGGGCATCAATAAGGTGATCAATTGTCTCGGCTTCGGCCACTGCGGCACGTGCCGCGTGCTGATCACCAAGGGCATGGAGAATGCCAGCCCGATGGGCTTCAAGGAAAGATTGCGGTTGAAATTCTCGATGGCCTACGTCGGCAACGAGAACACCATGCGATTGGCCTGCCAGACGAAGGTCAATGGCGACATGGAAGTGCTCACCCAGCCGTCATTGAACCTGTACGGCGAAAACTTCTTCAGCTAACGTGCGCGCACCAAAGGGCGAGGCGACGCGACGCAACGCACCGTTTGTTAAACAGGCAGAGTGCCGACCTTGTGAAACAAGTCATCGCCATCGTGAAGCCCTTCCTCGCCGAAAAGGTGCTCGAAGGCCTCAAGCGCGCCCCGCTCGAAGCCTGCTCGGTCCGCGAGGTCAAAGGCTACGGACGGCAGAAAAGCTATCTCGATCAATACGGCGATACCGAGTACTCGCTGGCCTTCCTGCCCAAGGTCGAGATCACGCTGTGGGTCGACGACAATCGCGTGGAGGAGATTCTGCGCAAGATCGTCGAAGTCGCCCGCACCGGCCGCATGGGCGACGGCAAGATCTTCGTCATCCCCACCGACACGGCCGAACAGGTCGTCGATTTCTAACGTCAGGCAAGACGGCCGTGCTTTCGTTCGCCGCCAGGCATCCATGAAGCCCATCGAGTTCACCTGCATCGAAACGATCGCCATGACGCCCGTGGCCATCGCCGAACCGATTCTCGACGCTGACAACTGGCGCGATTTTACCGGCTATTGGCCCATCCCCGGCATCCGCCAGGCCGAGTTCGAGCTGCGCACACCGGAAGTCGTCGGCTCGCGGATTCGCGTAACGAATACTGACGGCTCGTCGCATGTCGAGACCATCGTCGAGTGGCAGCCTGGCGAAGGACTGCGGATGCACATGACCAACTTCTCACCTCCGCTGTCGCGGCTGGCCACCGATATCGACGAGATTTGGCGGTTCGAGCCACAGGGCGGGGCGACCCGCGTCACCCGTGTGTTTCGCTTGCACCCGAAAAGCGCGCCGGCCCGCGTAGCGTTATGGCTGGTTTCGTTTTTGCTCAAGCGCGCCATCGTGCGCAACTTGCGGCAACTGCGAGCGGCGGCGGCGTAGCGCCTCGTCGACGCGGCGCAAACACCAACCCGAAGCGGCAGCGAGCGAGGTGGCGCGGCTAACAGTAATCGGATGCTCCCCCGCCGGCGCTTCCGGCTAGCGTCGAACTTTGGTCATGGATTTGCACGCTACTTCGCCGGCGGATGATGCCGCGTGATGAGCAGGTCGTACACCAGCCCGCCGACAACTGCGCCGGTCAATGGCCCGGCGATCGGCACCCACCACCAATGGTCGTGCGCCGTGAACACCTGTTCGCCCCAGCCGGCGATGTACGTGAACAGTCGCGGGCCGAAGTCGCGCGCCGGGTTGATCGCATAGCCCGCGTTGAGTCCATAGGTCATGCCGATCAGCGTCACGCTGGCGCCGACGACAATCGGTCCCAACGACGTGGAGAGCGACATGTTCCGCTGATCGCTCACAGCCAGCACCACCAGCATCAGCATGCCCGTGCCGACCACCTGGTCGACGAAGC
>JBBDYK010000005.1:0-9869 GCA_040901665.1 Pirellulales bacterium
CGTTGTTGTCGCTGGCGTTGATGGCGGCACTGTTGCCGTCGAACGTCGACTGGTTGTAGAAGATGTGACGCCCTTCGACCAAGGAGTTGGTGGGCACCACGCCGGTCTGCGTCAGCACGACGTCGTTACTGTCCGTGCCACCGACATAGGTGATTTGATAAATGTCGGAGCCGATGTTGAACGAGAAACCCTCGGGCTTGCCGGCGAAGGTGCCGGTGATGGCATCGACGTCGTCGTTGTTGATGATGGTGAACGTCTGCCCAATGCTCGACGCGTACAGGTTCACGCCGACGTTGACCGGCTCGAGGATCGCGCCACTGAGGTCCACGGTGCCCGTCACCTTGTAGGACGAAGCCCGCGGCGCCGGCGTGTAGCTGATGTCGTCGACGACCAGCGACATGCGGTCGGTGCCGGCAACGCCGTCGGTCGAACCGAAGGCACCGCTGACGGCCCAGCCGGAGATCTGGCTCATGTTCAAGACGTTGTCGCCTTCGACGAAACGAACCGAAGGGGTCAACAAGTTCGAGTAGAACGTCGTATAGGTCGTCGAGTTCATCAACGCCGTCGGGAAGTAGTGCAGATCCGACGTGCCGTCGATGTCGACCACCGAGACGAGAAATTCGTCGGCCGTGGTGGTGCCCAGGCCGAGCTTGGCGATCACTCGCAGGTAACCCATCTCCGTCACGTCGACGGGAGTGGTGGTCAACTGATAGGCGCCGCCGGTCTCCTGGTTGCCGGTGCCGAAGATGACGTCGGCCACTCGCAAGGTATCGCTGGTGCCGTTCTGCACGACCGAACCGCTACCCCAGAATCCCAAGCGGGCCTTGGCCTTGAAGCCGCCACCCCAGGGATTGACGTGATCCAGATCCGACACGTCCAACAAGCCCCACGATTGCGAGTTGTTGAAGTCCTGAATCGTCGCGATCGAAGTCGAGGCGTCGCCGCCCAAGGCCGGCGTGTAGGTGGAGCCGCTACCCAGGGTCAGGTTGCCCACGGGACTTTCGTCGGGCCGAATCGTGGCCGCGTCCGTGATCACATACTGCGGCTGGTTGACTCCCGGAAAACCCGGTGGCACCAGTTCGGTAATCGTGATCGGTCCGACGGCGACGCTAAAGTCGAGTCCAGATACCGGGTTGGTATTGGACATCGCGTCGGCCTGGGAGTTGTGTATCTGGAAGGTCGTGGCGCTGGTGGAGCGAATCCAGTAGCGCTGATTGTCCACCATATTTGCGGGCATGGCAAACCCGGGGACCGTATCATCTCGGCGAATGCGCACCCCAATGAAGTTGGCATAGGAGTAGGCCGCTGCGACAGTGACCAAGGTGCCGCTGGCGCCGGTGACCTTCAGCATGTTGTCGGTCATGACCGGCGGAACCGGCTGCGCCTGCAGTGTGTGGGCGTTGATTTCCGTGATATTCGGCAGCCAGCCGTTCATCATCGTACTGCCACTCATGGTCACGACCGGGTCGACCGTGAACGGATTCGTGCCGGATTGCGGAATGTTGAGCTGGCCGCCTACCTGTACGTTGCCGCCGACGGCGTTGGGACCGAACTGGAAGCCGATGGCGTTGCCGGTGACATTCATGCGGTCGACGAGCACAGTGTTGGGAACGGTCGATGCCAGCGACTGCTTGGAATTGACGCCGATCGCGAAGCCGGTAACGACCGTGCCGTAGGTGGCCAGGAAGTTGGAGTTGGCGTTAGCGCCAAAACTGTTGTCCGCCAGGATGCCCACGGAGCCACCCACACCGGTGCCGGGACCCTGGAAACGGGTGTTGCCGAGGGTGCTATTGGCCGTGCCGCCGGCGAAGACGCCAGTGGTATTCGAATTCTCGATCTTCATGCCGATCAACGGCGCGCTGCCCGGGGTGCCGATGACATTGCCCAGGAAACTGCCATCGCCTTGAATCGTGTGGATGCCGATCCCCACGCCATTGGTGAAGGTGGCCGTGTTGGCGATGAACTCCGTACCGGAAACGAACTCCAGGTGATAGGCTGACACCTTGGGGTTGTTGACGGTGTTGAAGGAGTAGGTCGAGTCGTTGCGCGCCTGGTTGTCGTTGTTCCATTCGCGCGCACCATAGGCGTTGCCCTTGATGCCGACGCCGGCATTGTTGACGATGTTTTGCCAGGCGTTTCCACCAACGCTGGCCGGAGCGCCGCCGGGATCGCCCGAGCGGTAGCTGTCGACGTTTTGAATCAGAATGCCAACGTGGTTGACGCCTTGGTTGCCCGGATCGCCCACGTTGTTGACGACGGCGTTGTACACTTCGTTGTCGGGGCGGCCGGAGCCGTCGCCGTTGTCTTCGTCAAACTGCATGCCGGCCGGACCCGACATGGAGAGGCCGTGGTACCAGGCATTGTTGACGGTTACGTGGTGGAACTGCAATTGCGGCCGGGTGGAGCCGGTGCCTTCCACGATGCCGCCGTAAACGTTGTTGTTCAGGGTCGTGATGGTGCTGAAGCCGGCGGTGGTAAAGGTGATCGCGTTGGTGTTATTGGTGGCATCCGATGCGGTTGGGTGCACCGAATAGGAATTGGCGTCGATGACGCGAACGAAGTATTGAGTGTTTTCCACCAACGGGCTGGGAACTCGCAACGCGACAGCGATTCCGTCGCCGCCCGCCACCGTTCCATCGGTGTTGTTGTTGCTGTAGAAGAAGATGTTGTCGCCGGTCGAGTAGAGGTGGGCCGTGGCGTTGACGGTCGTCGTTCCAACCGACACCGAAACGTTCTGCCGGCGCGTCAATTCCAAATTGCCGGCCCGGGTCGAGGCGTAATCGGTGCCGCCGACGCCATCCACACCGCCCTGAGCTTCGTATAGCGTGGTGACGCCGTGGTGATAGTTGAAGGTACCCGCGCCGCCGCCGCTGCCATCCAGGCGGACATCTTTGACCTCGACATCGCTGGCGTAGACGATGATGCCGGAATGAGAGCCGACGGGAAATTCCTGCTCGGCCTTGGTGGAGGCCACTTCCGGCACGATCAAGGTATCGGAACCGGACACATAGGGACCGGTGCTGCCCGGGGTGTTCAAGACGCCCGAGCCAGTGAGTATGAGCTGCGATTTGTTGACGACGATGTCAGATTCGGTGTACGTGCCTTCGATGATGCTAACGACGTCGAAGTTGTTGTTGGCCGCCTTCTGGATCGCGGAATAGATGTATTGCATGTCGAACGGCACGGTGCCGCCGAACGGATCGCTACCTTGCGTGAGGAACTGGGCGCCGGTAACGATGCTGGTCACTTTTCCGAAGGCCGTGAAGCCGTAGATAGCGGTAATCGCTGAGTTGACCGGGTCGGCACTCGACACGACCGTATCGCCCATCTCCAAGGTGCCCGGGTGCAAGGCGCCGGCTTCCTGCCAGTTGTCGTTGACATAGAACGTGGCCGACAATACCTGTCGGACCTCCAACGGCTCGATCTGCGTTCGATAGGACTCAGGCCGCGAGGCATTCGCACCGGCGGCAAACGTTGAACTCAGACGGCCGAACAGGGAGTTGCGATTCATACGAGGCTCCTACCATGAAAAGCGGAATATGACGGTTGGGAGACACCTGGCGGTGCACGTGATCAACGCGGATAGAGAACGAGCGCCGGGTTTACGGATTTAAGTGGATTTTCCGCCAACCCATGGGTCATTGAAACCGCCAGGGCGCGCAATGTCAACTAGCTTCGCGAGAATATTTGCAAAAAAACCAAAAAGTTGCCCTCCGCGTGGGCCGATGACGCTACTCCCGTTGCTCGAGAAACGCTTGCCCGCGCGGCAGGGTGCGTGAGACAACATGGCGCTTGCGACCGCAACGCCTGGGGAACGTCTGGCGAAATTCGAGCGACAATTGCTCGAAAGGCCGGCGAATTCCGCAGTGCGTAAGCCACAGCGGCGACAGCCCGTATTGCAATTGTCGCGCGGCCGGTGGTCGGCTGGGCCAGCCATCGTGCGGACCCCAGCAACTTGGCTTTCACCGGCTTGCCAAGGCATGGACAGGGACGGGCGGCCGGCTGGCCAATTGACATCGCGCGTGCGGCTGGTCCAGACTGGTCGCAAGTCTCAATTCGGCAATCAAGACAAAAAAATTGCACTATGCGCCGATCAAGCATTCCGCTGCTCAATCTGGTGATTTTCGTTGTTAGCGAGCATCTCGTGCTAGCAGAGCCGCCGTCGGCCGAGGCAGAGCGAGTCGCGATTGCGCCGTTCGTGCCCGTCGACGACTTGATCGCCCAGGTGGACTACTTCGTCGGCCGCATGGATGAAGCGTTAGCCAGTCCGCAAGCCTTTGACCTGGCGGCGCAGAGTCGGGTGATGAAAGACGCCAATACGTTGGCGGCATTGGCGCTGGTGCTATCGCTGTACGACGAAGATTTTCCGCGCCGGGCGGCCATGCCCGCTCTGTTGCGCGGCGCGCAGCAATTGGCCGTCAGCGAGGCAGACTTCGAGAAATCGTCGCAAGCGCTAGCCGACATCAAGCGCGCGCAGGCTGGGCACGTCGACCCTGCCGCCGGCGCCAAATGGGAAGGTGTGGCATCGCTCAGCGTGTTGATGAAGCAAGTTCCCGTGATCCATTCCCGCTTGAATCGGGGCGTGGATCGCCGGCGCTTGGCGCGTCAGGCAACCCAATCGGCAGGAGAATCAGCCACGCTGGCGGCGATTGCACAGGCCTCGATGATCGATACCAGTTACGCCAAAACAGCGGCCCAGGCAGACGAGTGGCGGCGACAGTGTGAAGCGATGCGCGATGCGGCGGGCGAGGTGAACGCCGCAGTTCACGCGCAGGACTTCGAGCGAGTTTCTGCCGGAATGAAACGACTGGTGCAAAGCTGTGAGGCCTGTCATGCGACGTTTCGTCGCCCGTAGTCGTCAGGCGGCGCGCTGGTCGGCGTTGATCGCCGGGCGCTCCGAGCCCGACCGCGCACTTAGCCTACGATCGCGCAGGTGGGCCGCCGGCGGCAAGGGTTCTCAAGACACCCCGATTGCACCACTCGGCACGTGCGGTCGCAGGCGGCCCGTGTTTTTCCCCTTCCTGAAGCCGCCGGAGGCACTTCGCGCCACGTAGGGTGGTATGGTTGTTTTGCGGCAATCCCTTGAAGCGACCCGCATTGCCCCCCGCTAACGACCTACGGCGAGCGCTTTTGACATGCTCATGTTGCACCGGCATCCGGCCCTTCAATTCAATCATCCGTTGCCCTACGGAGCCATTCTGCACGACCACGGGGTGCAGTTCGTGGTGTTCAGTCGCTCGGCGACGTCGATGCGCGTGCTGTTGTACGATCACGTGACGGACCGCGAACCGGCCGAAGTCATCGTGTTCGATCGGGGCACGGACCGCTGGGGCGATATTTGGAGCATCTTCGTGCCCGGCATCGGCCCGGGACAGCTTTACCATTTTCAGGCCGACGGACCCTACGATCCGGAACGCGGCCAGCGGTTCGATCGTTCGGCGCGCTTGATCGACCCATACGCTCGAGCGCTGGCGGGCGAGTTCTTGCCGGCCGACGACGGCATCCTGCGGCCGCCCAAGTGCGTGGTGGTCGACGATCGATTCGACTGGCAAGGCGATCGGCACTTGCGCCGAGAGCTGTCCGAAACGGTGATCTATGAGATGCACGTTCGCGGCTTCACGCGATCCACTTCGAGCAAGACCGAAGCGCCGGGCACCTACCTGGGCGTGATCGAGAAGATTCCCTACTTGAAGTCGCTGGGCGTGACCGCCGTCGAATTGATGCCGGTTCACGAATTTCCCACCAACGGCTTTTGGGGCGAACCCGACGGGCGGCGAAACTATTGGGGCTACGACTCGATGGCCTTCTTCTCGCCTCACCGCGGTTACGCCGCCAACAAAGAACCTGGCGGCCAGGTGAACGAATTCAAGCAGATGGTCCGTGCCCTGCACCAGGCCGGCATCGAAGTGATTCTGGACGTGGTGTTCAACCACACTTGCGAAGGCAACGAGCTGGGCCCCACGCTCAGCTTCAAGGGTCTGGAGAACCAAGTTTACTACATGCTGGAAGGGGGCGGCGGCTTTTACAAGAACTATTCCGGGTGCGGCAACACCATCAACGGCAATCACCCGATCGTCCGCGAAATGATCTTCTTGTGCTTGCGGCATTGGGTACACAACTATCACGTCGATGGCTTCCGATTCGACCTGGCCTCGATTCTCAGCCGGGACCGGCGCGGCGAGCTGGTGCCGAATCCGCCGGTGGTCGAGGCCATCGCCGAGGACCCGCTGCTGGCCGACAGCAAGATCATCGCCGAGGCCTGGGATGCGTCGGGCGCCTATCAAGTCGGATCATTCGGGCAACTGCGCTGGGCCGAGTGGAACGGGCACTATCGCGACGACGTGCGGCGCTTCTGGCGGGGCGATCGGGGGCTGACCTCGAACCTGGCCACCCGGTTGGCCGGCTCCAGCGACCTGTACCAGGCCGGCGGGCGGCAGCCGTACCACAGCATCAACTTCGTCACCTCGCACGATGGCTTTCCAGTGAATGATCTGGTCAGCTACGCCGAAAAGCACAACGAAGCCAACGGCGAGGGCAACCGCGACGGCGACAACAACAGCCACAGCTCGAACTATGGCGTCGAAGGGCCGACGCGCAACGCCGCCATCGAGCGCCTGCGCCTGCGACAAATCAAGAACATGCTCGGCACGCTATTCGTCAGTCAGGGCGTGCCCATGCTGCTGGCGGGTGATGAGTGCCGGCGCACGCAACGCGGCAACAACAACGCTTACTGCCAGGACAATACGCTTAGTTGGTTCGATTGGTCGCTGGTCGAGAAGCACGAGGGTTTGGTGCGCTTCGCGCGCGGCATGATAGAATTTAGCCCCCAGCAGCCCGCGGGGCGCCCCGAGGGGTTACCCGGGGGCGAATAGCCGCGGCCCGGCGCGGTGGCGGCAGTGATGTGGTTCGGCCCCGATGGCCGGCGCAAGAACTGGGCGTCCGAGACGCCGAGCCTGACGTGCTTCTTTGCTGCGCCTTATGGCGAAACCGGCCCGCGCGCGCCGCGTCACGTGTTGTACATGATGCACGCGGGACAGGAGGGTCGCGAGTTCGTCATCCCCACGCTGCCCAAGCGCATTGCGTGGCGCGTCTTCGCCGATACGCAGCAGGACAGTCCGGACGACATCTTTCCCGATCTCGACGGGCCCTTGGCTCCGCGAACGGGTCGCATCCGGTTGGAACATCACTCGCTGGTGGTGTTGGTGTCCGACAAGTAGCACGGCCATCGCGCTTCGAGCCGAACTGCGCCGCTTGCTGCAAGCTTGCCTCCTTGGCGGGCGTGCGCCGGACTCAATTGCTGCGCGCGGTAGCGGTGTTCGTGCGTGCGTCCAATGCACTGTCCGGGGCTTAACGATCGCGCGTACCCGACGCGGCGCCCCCAATGGCTACAAGTCATTCCACGGCTTTGCACGACACAAATGTCATCACCCGTCGCGGGCTATCGCAAGAACTCCATTACGCGGACATTTCGACTTTGCCGACGACCGCGATCCGTTCGATAAGTGTCTGGAGCTCGATTCCCAGATTCCTGTCGAGAGGCATCGTGTGGGCAAGTTTGCACGCGTCTGGTGGCTGGTCGTGGTGATGAGCACGGGTGCTGGTGCGTCCGCGCTGGCCGACGAGCCGGCTTCCGTGGCCTGGCACACCGACATGGCCAGCGCCTGGTCGAAGTCCTGCCAGCACGGCCGGCCGTTGTTGCTGTTCGTGACGTGCGAGAACTGCAAATTCTGCGACCGAATGAAAGGCGGCACGTACTCCCGGCCGGAAGTTGCCGAGATGATCAATCGCTCGTTCGTGCCGCTCGTGCTCGACGGGCGATCGGAGTCGCCGCTGGTGAAGGAACTGAAGGTGAGCTACTATCCTAGCACCTTCATCATCTCGCCGCAGGCGGTGATCCTGGCACGGTTCGACGGCTACGTCTCGCCCGAGGACCTTGCCCGGCGATTAACCGTGCTGCAAATGCCTTCGAGCATTCCCAACGTGGCCCAAGGGCAATAGGCACGTGGTGTGCCCGCCTGCGGGCCGCGCGAACCTCAGCCGGGCCTGTGCAGTTCGAACCGGCGGAAGCATAATCGTGCCATGTAGCGGGGCAGGCGCGCCGCACACTCAACACGCAAGGCGTAGGGACGCTTGCCATGGTGGAAGATCTGTCGAAACGTCACGAGCCCATCGGCCACGTGCTGGACTGCATGCGCGGGCGAGACTGGCGCGAGTTTCGCCTCTCGGACGACAAGGTGTCGTTCTTCCATGAACACGGTTACCTGGCCGGCGTTCGCTTGCTGAACGATCAGCAGGTCGAGCAACTGCGCGAAGAGCTCGCCACGCTGGTCGATCCTTCGCACCCGGGCAATGAGCTGTTTTACGAGTATCACTCCAACGAGAGCGCGGACTCCGCCCGGGTGCTGTTTCACGCGCTGGGCGCTTGGCGCATCACGCCGGGCTTTCACGATATCTTGTGGAATCCTGCCTTCACCGTGCCTGCCAGCCAACTGCTGGGCGGCGCCGTGCGCTTCTGGCACGATCAACTTTTCTGCAAGCCGGCTGGGCACGGTGGCGTCGTGGCCTGGCACCAGGATTATTCGTATTGGACGCGCACTCGCCCGATGTCGCACCTGACCTGTTGGATCGGCCTGGACGACGCGGCGCGCGACAACGGCTGTCTGCAATACATTCCTGGCAGCCATCGCTGGGAGCTATTGCCAGTCACCGGCCTGGCCGGCGACATGAACGCCATTCAAACGGTGTTGTCGGACGAGCAGCAGCGAGCGTTCCGGCCGGTGGCCATTGAATTGAAGAAAGGCGAGTGCGCGTTTCACCATCCGATGATGGTGCACGGCTCGTATGAGAACTCAACGGATCGACCGCGGCGGGCGACCGTGATCAACGTGTTTCGCGACGGCGTGTGCTCGTACACCGACGACGAACTTTTGGCGGGAGTTCCGATCATTGCCCAGGGCCAGATGATGGCAGGACAGTTCTTTCCCCTGCTTTTCGATCCCGCGGCCGCGTAGCACGCGTGCTATCAAAGCCTCCGGCGGGCGCGAGCGGCGAACTTGCCGCACGCCGGCGCGGCGATTACCATGGCGACCTGACGAGCGCTCTGCGAACCGTGCGCGCTGGTGCGGCACCTGGAAAGGATCTGTTCAATGCAATTTCCATTTCGACCAACCGCTATGATTCCGCTCCTGCTGCTGGCGATCGTGGCCACGGCGCCGCTGTCGGCTTGCGCCGACGAAGCGCCGGTCGTCGAACCCCGCACCGGCCAGTCGGAGACGATTCAACTCTTCAACGGTCGCGATCTTGAAGGCTGGGAAGGCCACGAGAACTATTGGTCGGTGGTCGACGGGGTGATCGTCGGCAAGAACAACCAGCGCGTGCCGGTCAGCACCTACTTGCTCACCAAGCGCAAGTTCAGCGACTTTCGCCTGCTGGCCACTGTGAAGCTCGTGAAGTCCGAAATGCACTCGGGCATTGCCATGTGGGGCCGCGTGGCGCCCGAGAAGGGCGATTCCTATACCTACGCAGGGCACCTGGTGATGTTTCCCAGCGGCTGGGGTTTTTACGATCTGTATGGCCGCAACGGCTTGCCCGTCGACGGCGCGGCGGCCAAGAAAGTCGGGCATCAGCACGACTGGAACCAGTTGGAGATCCTGGCCCAGGGCAACCGTATTCGGCTGGCGGTCAATGGCGTGCAAGTGGCCGACTGGCGCGATCCGGAGCCCGACCGCATTCTGGAGGGTCCGCTCGGATTGCAGCTCCACTCCAACAACGAGCCCCAGGAAATCCACTTCAAGGATTTGGTGCTCACCACCTTTCCCGAAGACAAGCTCACCACCGTGAAATAGCGCCCGTTCCCACTTTCCACCGTG
>JBBDYK010000006.1:0-9810 GCA_040901665.1 Pirellulales bacterium
GGGGTCATTTCTAATGGTGCCTTCCAAGGGGACATTTCTAATGGTGGACAACACGGCGCGGCGCGGGTGGGCCGCGCGCTATTTCACCGCCAGCATGCGGCGCAGTGCTTCGAGCGACCAGTGGGCCGTTTCGTCGTCGACACGAATGACATTGACAGGCGTGCCGGCCGCCAGGTTCTCGAGGCTCCAGCACAAATGGGCCAGATCGATGCGATACATCGTGGCGCACATGCAGACGATCGGCGAGAGGAAGTGGATTTCCTGCTCGGGATGTTCGTGCTTGAGCCGATTTACCAGGTGCAACTCGGTGCCGATGGCCCATTTGGCGCCGGGCGGGGCGGACTCCACTTCACGAATGATCTTGCCAGTCGACCCTACGACGTCCGCCTTGTCGACCACTTCCATCGGGCATTCGGGGTGCACCAGGATCTTGATCTCCGGCGACTGTTGCCGGAACTGGTCGACGTGCGAGGCGGTGAACATCTGGTGGACGCTGCAGTGGCCGCGCCACAAGAGGACTTTGCTGCTTTCGATGGCTTCGGCCCTGTTGCCGCCCAGTTCATCCGCGAAGGGATCCCAGACGGGCATCTGATCGAGCGGAATGCCCATTGCCTTGGCCGTATTGCGACCCAAGTGCTGGTCGGGAAAGAACAGCACGCGACTGGTGCGCTCGAAGGCCCAACGCAACACGGCCGCGGCATTGCTGGAGGTGCAGACGATGCCGCCGTGCCGTCCGCAGAAGGCCTTCAGGCTGGCCGCGGAGTTGATGTAGGTAACTGGCGTGATGTCTTCGGTGTCGACAATCTGGCCAAGCTCGTCCCAGGCGGCCTCGACTTGCTCGATGGCGGCCATGTCGGCCATCGAGCAACCGGCGGCCATGTCGGGCAGAACCACGGTCACCCGTTGGCCGTCGCGGGCGGCGAGTCTGTCCGGCTGGTTGGCCAGGATGTCGGCCGTTTCGGCCATGAAATGGACGCCACAGAAGGCGATCGCTCGGCAATCGCCGCTTTCGGCCGCCATCTTGCTGAGCTGGTAACTGTCGCCCCGCAGGTCGGACATGGCGATGACTTCGTCCTGCTGGTAGTGATGGCCCAGGATCAGCAGTTGCGATCCCAGGGAGGCGCGTACCGCCGCGATGCGCTGTTGCAAAGCGGCATTGTCCAGCGACTTGTAGGGGGCCAGTTCGAAGCGGCCGGCGTCGGCCAGTGGCAGCGCGATGCTCATTACGCACTTTCTCGTGAGCCAGTGTGTCAACCATCGAATTATATCCTGCGAAGACGACCGCGACAGCCGCCCTGGGCGTTGGCGAATCGTTGCAATTGGGCCTCGATCCCATGTCTAATGACGGTGTGCCTGGGCCAGGACGAAGGTTATCCGGGTGCCGTTTAGGACAACGCGTCACCCGGCCGCGACTCGGCGGGCGTCGAGCGTACAATCGCGCCTGGCGAGATAATCGGCGGCCGCCACAGATTTTGCCGCGCTATGACGATCACATCAGATGAAGCAGGCAGCCCTCGTGGCGTTGCCTGTCCGTTTTGACACTAGTCGCACAAGGTCGTGATCGATGGCCAAGGTGCTGGTCACCGGCGCAAGCGGATTCATCGGCTCGAAGCTGACCGAGCGACTCGTCGCCAACGGCGACGACGTGACGTGCCTGGTGCGCAATCCGGGCAAGGCGGCGGCGCTGGAGCAGATGGGTGCGCGGCTGGCGCCAGGCGACATACGCAATGTCGAGGCAGTGCGTTCGGCCGTTTCAGAGCACGAGGTCGTCTACCATCTGGCGGGCATCGTCATGGCGTTTCGACGGCAAGAGATGACCGCGACGAACGTCACGGCGTTTCGCAACCTGGCCGCGGCCTGCGCCGACCGCGTCACGCCGCCGACCTTGGTTTACGTATCGTCCCTGGCGGCGGCCGGCCCGTCGAGCGTCGATCGCCCCCGCATCGAGAGCGATCCGCCGGCGCCGGTTTCGATTTACGGTTGGAGCAAGCGGACGGCCGAGTTGATCGCCGAAGAATACGCCGGCCGAGTGCCGATCACCGTGGTGAGACCGCCCATCGTTTTTGGCGAGGGCGACAAGAACATGCGAAGTCTGTTTCGCTCGGTGTTTCGCTTGGGGATCCACATGGCGCTGGGGGTCGCCTATTCGCGCTATTCGTTGATTCACGTCTCGGATTTGGTGGATGCACTGGTGCTGTGCGCCGATCGCGGCGCGCGGTTGAGCCCGACAGGACACTACCCCGCGAGCACTGACACCTGCGCGAGCCCAAGCGCCCCCAGCGGCTATTACTTCGCGGCCGGCGACGAGCAGCCGACGTTTGCCGAGCTCGGCTCGTTGATCGGCGTAGCGCTGGGACGGGCGCGCGTGCGGATTTGTCGCAGCTCGGGCACGCTGCTGTTGTGGCCGATTGCCGCCGCTGCCGAGTTGGGGGCCCGCTTGCGTGGTCAGCCATACATCTTCAATTTCGACAAAGCTCGCGAAGCTCGGGCCGGGTCGTGGACTTGCTCGTCACAAGCAATCCGCGCACAGTGCGGCTTTGCTCCGCACGCCTCCTTGGTCGAGCGGTTACGGCAGACGGCCCACTGGTACGTGCAGCAGAAGCTGCTGTAGCCTGTCGATCCACCCGGCACGCGGTGCATAAAGCGGGCCACTGCGATTCGCGCCGTTTCGAGCGCGGGTATAATCGGCTCAGTCGCGCTGACCGATTGCGCATTCGGTTGTAAGCTTGTCGTGAGAAACCGTCGGCACCGCTCGTCCGAGGAGACGCGTCATGGATCACCAAGACATCCAACAACAGGTCTTGATCGAGCAAGCGATCTTGGCGCATGTCGTCAGCGCGCTGCGGACTACTTTGAGCTGGAAGGTGCGCGAGTACGATTTCTCGCGGAAGCTTTCCAGTTTGTTGTTCGTGTGCGAATCGTTTCAGCGCCACCTGAAGCGGCTGTTGCGGCTGGAGCAATCGGAAGGCTACATGGCCGTGGTGCTGGATTCGCGACCCGAGTTGAGCGACGAGGTGCGCGGCCTGCGCCGATATCACACGGAATTTCGCAAGAAACTGCGGGAGATTCTGGCTCGGCTGCGCTCGGTGGCGCATACCGACCTAGCAGGGTTCACGCAGACCTCGACGGAATTGGAGATGCTGCTGGACCGGTTGGACGAGCACCATCGCCACGAAGCCGCCCTGCTGCAAGAAGCGCTATTGCGCGACGAAGGGGGCGAGGGGTAGGGCGTCGGCGGAACCGCCGCTGAGAGCGTGGTAGGATCGTCGCGCAATAGCCATATCTAGCGCTCGCACGCACACGGTTCTGGGCGATGCTGTGGGTCTGACAGTTGGCCGCATGCGCAGGCAGTGGGCAGAAATTGCGGCAGCGGCACTGCCCTTTCTTGTCGCAGCGCTCGCCTGGCAGCCGACTCAAAAAATTTGCCACGCCCCTCACCGGCCGTTATATTGGCGGACACGGACCCCTCGCGGGGGTGCTGCTGTTTAGCCGGAGGTATGCAATGAATTCGTCAGGTTGTCGCGGGCGATGGTGGTTTCGGGAACTGTGCCTGGCGAGTCTGGCAGTGCCGGCTGTTTTAGCTGGCCTGGCATCGCCGGCCATGGCGGTGGAGCTGGTCGAAGTCGTCAAGCGGGTGGAGAATGCCGTCGTTCGCGTCGAAACCGATCGGGGGCTGGGCAGCGGGGTCGTGGTTGACGATCGCGGCTACGTGTTCACCAATTTTCACGTCATCGATGGCGCCAAGAAAGTCACAGTCACGCTCCGCTCGGGCAAGGCGTTGAAAGCCCTCGGATTCGTGGCGATCGATCCGGGACGCGATTTGGCGCTGTTGAAAACCGATCCGCTCGAGCCGTGTGGCATTCGCATCGCCGGCAGTCCGCCCGAGATCGGCGAGAAAGTCGCGGCGTTTGGCAATCCAAGAGGATACTCATTTTCCACGACCGAAGGCATCGTGTCCGCGGTGCGGACCGGCAAAGAAGTCGTCGAGGCCGTGGGAGAAGAAAGCTATCGCAGCCTGGGTTTCTCGCCCGATGCGCGCTGGATTCAAACGTCGGCGGCCATCTCCGGTGGCAATAGCGGCGGGCCGCTGGTGAACATGAACGCGGAAGTCGTGGGGCTCAACACCTGGAGCGACCAGCGCGGCGACAATCTGAACTTCGCCATCAGCGCCGCCGACATGAGGTTGCTGATCGCCAAGATCAAGGGCAAGAGCGTCACGGATTTTGCCAAGTTGCCCAAAGGGGCGCACGTCGATGGGGGCGACAATTTGTCCGACGACAAGTTCCGTGTGACACTACCCACGGGACGCGTGTTCTCATTCGGCGTGTTCGGCAGCCGTGGACTGGTCGACGTATTGGAGAGCGCCACGGAGGAAGAGGACACGAGCGAGCTGGTAACCGTCTCGCACGCCAACGGCACGCCGTATGCCGCGGTATGTCACGTAAACGGGGTGATGAACGGCACCACCATCGGCCAGCACGAGAACCGCGAGTTGATGCTGATGGCAAACTACGAAGTTGGCAAGCGCCACGGCGTGTTGAGACTGTTTGACGAAGCCGGCGAACCGCTGTTGCTGGCGCAGTACGCCAAGGGGCGCAGGCACGGATTTTTATGCCTCTTCGAGTCCGGGGCGCCAGCGCTGCTGGTCGACTACAAATACGACAAGCCCACGTGGATTCAACTGTTGCACGGTTTTGCAATCCTGGAAGGTTTCGCCAGCATCGAAGAGGCCAACAAGAACACCAAAGCGCGCGAGCAGCTCGAGCGGCTGGAGAAAGTAGAGGCCACGCTCAAGTCCCATGAAGTGCTCTTTCGCAAGCACGTGGCTTCGGAAGAGCAGGAGCGGCGCAAGGAACTGGCCCGGCAATTGGCGCCCGAGAAGCGTGCCCGCATTCAAGAGCGCGCCAGCCAGCGCGCAGCCCAGAACCAGGCCTTCATCCAAGGTCTCTATCGCGCCG
This sequence comes from Pirellulales bacterium, assembly GCA_040901665.1. Lineage (GTDB taxonomy): Bacteria > Planctomycetota > Planctomycetia > Pirellulales > PALSA-1355 > JTS-RE94. The sequence goes on from JBBDYK010000006.1 coordinate 4,959, forward strand.
CGTATGGCCGATAGCTCGTCCGGTCCACGATGCGGAAGACGGCGCAGCCGGCTTGGCCACCCCACGACGCTGAGGTAGACTTCAGCGTGCCGCGAGGGCGATTAGCTCAGTTGGTTAGAGCGCCACGTTTACACCGTGGATGTCGGGGGTTCGAGTCCCTCATCGCCCAGTGTTCGATAAATCCTGCCGCAACGCGACCGCAAGTTACTCGGCCGCCTTTGGCAAAGCGGCGCCAGCCACATCGGTAAATTTTCGGCTACCTTGCAGAATCGTCTCGACGTTCACGAAGTCGGACGTGCGGTACACGTTGCTGGTGCCATCGACGAAGATGAACTTGCCGTCGGCGGTCGCTGCCAGTCCTTGAATATTGAATTGGTTTGTCGCAAAAACCGACTCCGGTCCGGAGCTGGTCAGCTTGAAGAGCCGGCTGGGGGTGTCCAACGTCGCGATATGAACGACACCGTTTTGGATGGCGAAGGTACCCCACCAATTGCCGCCAACCTGTGATTGGCTAATGGTGGCGAATTCGCTGGGTTGCCCGGTCCAAACATCGCGGCGATATACCTTGCCGTCGGCCAAGGGTTCGCCGTTCTGCGGCGTTGGCACGACGCTGAAATAGACGGTGTGCGGCTCGTCCCCGCAATCCAGATCGCGGATCTGTCCTGCGAACTCGAAGCTGACGACCTCTTTCGCGTCGTCGAGCAAGTGCATTACATATCCATCCAGACCGCTGGCAAAATAGACCTTGCGATCCGGACCAACGGCGACTCGTGCGATTTTCATCGCGGCGCGTGGATAGGCCTGGTTGGGCGTCGCTTCCAGGCGAAAAACCGACCGCTCCGCAGCGCCGTCTCGGCTGAGCCACAACTGGCCGGGAAACGCCCGGCCATCGGTCAAGTACAGATCGTCCGCGCTCGCATAGACGCAAGATAGGCAAAAGGCAACAAGCGCCAACATTCCACGGACAGCGTATTTCGAACGACCGTTGTCGAACATGATTGGAAGCCCCGGTTAGTGGATGAAAAACCGCAGCACGCCTTGGAAGTCTAGCTTATGGCCGTGCGCCTGATCGGGCAGGAACGCCAAACCGATATGGGCACGTGAATTGCGCCGGGATCCCAGCCATCATGCGAAGGAAGCGGGCCGCGTTCAAGCAGAGCAAGTACACCGCCAGGGCGGGACTAAATGAGCGCCGCGAGCACTTGCCCGGCACTCAAGGAAAACGGCCTTCCCAGCCGATCGCGAATCTCCGCCCGCGGGTTCAGGCCGAGACAGTGATACATCGTGGCATGAATGTCGACGGGATCGACGGGGATCGCGGACGGATAAGCACCGATCTTGTCAGAGGCCCCGAGAACGAGGCCGCCACGAATGCCGCCGCCTGACAGCAACACCGACTGGCAAGAGCCCCAATGGTCGCGTCCGGCGGCCGCGTTGATCTTGGGGGTGCGGCCGAATTCGCCCATCACCACGACGAGGGTTTCGTCCAACGTTCCTTGACGATCCAAGTCTTCAAGCAGCGCGGAGAGTCCTTGATCGAGCATTGGCAGCAATTCGGTTTCCAAGGCAACGAAGTTCTTGGAGTGCGTGTCCCAACCATCGCAGATCGTCATTTCATTGAAATGAATCGTGGTCATCGAAACCCCGGCTTGCGCGAGGCGGCGCGCCAACAACATCGCCCGACCGAATCGATGGTTCCCATATCGCTCGCGCAGCGCCGGCGGCTCGCCCTCCAAACTAAACACCTCCGCGATTCCTCCCTGCGCACCGGTCAGCGTGACGGCTTGCCCGCGAAGGCAGTTGTAAGATTCCGTGCCCGCCATGACCGGGCGCCGCGACTCGAGGAGCGAAAGCAGTTGCGCGCGACGCTCGTGGCGCTCGGCCCCAATATCGTCAGGTCGATTGAGCGAGGGCACGGCCGCCGGCGAACCGGGATCGCCGTCGACGCACAGGGGATCGAAAAGAGGGCCAAGAAATCCCGCACCGCCGCCACGCAAGGGAACGCGGGCCCGCTTGAACTCGCCGTCCAGACTGCTCCGCACCGCAAGCTGCGGAATCGCGACGTAGCCGGGCAGCGAAGCCGATGATGGCCGCATTGCGGACAGGACGGCTCCGACGTGTGGAGAATCGCCTCGCGCCGGAGGCCGCACGTCGTTGTCCATCTCTGGACGTTCCACCTCCCGACCCGTCAACGTGTAGTAGATCATCGGGGTGTGGTTGTGATTGGGGTGGCTTACCGATCGCACGAGCGCAAAGCGATCGGCAAGCTGCGCCAAGCGCGGCAAGTGCTCGCAGATCTTCAGTCCGGGTGTGACCGTGGCGATGGGCTTGAACGGTCCGCGAATTTCGGCCGGGGCCTCCGGCTTCAGATCCCACATGTCAAGGTGCGAGGGCCCGCCGAGCAGATAGACGAGGATGCACGACCGCGCTTTTCCGATCGGCGCCGTAGGGCCGGCTCCGTCAGCGAACTGCGGCGCGACGATGCCGCCGATGGCGAATCCACCCCCCACGCGCAAGAACGTCCGGCGATCGATACGGGCGGCAAGCGGTGTGAACAACGAGGTTTGCATTTGCGCGGCAATTCGGCCTGATGAGGCTGGTGTCGTTTAGCTGAAGATCGGGATGGGCTTTCCGGTCGAAACGACTTGCGGCCGGCCTTGCGGATCGCGCAGCTCGGCGCCGAGCGGAATTCCCAAGGCGTGATAAATGGTAGCGGCCACGTCCTCCGGCGTCACGGGATGATGGCGAGGGTAGGCCGCAAAGCGATCGGACGCGCCGTATACGGCCCCACCTTGAATGCCGCCGCCGGCAAACAGCACGCTGTAACAATGGGGCCAGTGATCGCGGCCCGCGGCGTCCGCGCCGGCGCCACTGGTGATCTGCCCCAAGCGGGGCGTGCGTCCGAATTCTCCCATGAATACGACCAGCGTCTCATCCAGCAGCCCTCGTTCGGCCAGATCTTCCAAGAGCGCTGACATGGCCCGATCCGCATACGGAAGTAGTGACCTTTTGAGCAACGGGAAGTGCTGGCGGTGAGTATCCCAGGCTTGATCGTAGCGGCGCCCCGTGGCCACGGTGACCAGGCGAACGCCGGCTTCGATCAGCCGGCGAGCCAGCAACGTACATTGGCCCAGGTGGGGAAGTCCGCCGAACTTGCGCGCCTCGACCGAACGATCGACTCGATCCGGCAGTCCATATCGCTCGCGTACGCGAGCAGGTTCCTGGCCGAGGTCGAAGGCACGTTGAGTCGTGCCGGCCGAAAGCAAATCGAAGGCGCGGGCGTAATGATCGGACATGTCGGTCAGCGGAGTTGGCCCGCGGCGGCGATCGGCCCCGCCATGGTCGGAATTGAGTTGATCGAGCAGCGCTCGGCGCTCGAGCAAGCGGTCCGTCGTCAAATCGGCAGGCAATGACAATTTGGCCACGCTATGACCCGGCGCGCTGCAGTCGCCAACAACCAATGGGTCGTAGGACGCCCCCAGAAATCCAGCCCGCTGTCCCGGCAGATCATACCCAAGATTGGACATGATGTCGGGGACATGGACGAACGGCGGCAGGTGTCGGTGGGCGGGCAGCAAGCGCGCCACGACTGCGCCATACGGTGGGAAGTTGTCCGGTTCGTCGCGCACGATCAGCCGATTCCCATCCAACGGAACGCGGCCGGTAAGTGCATAGTAGGCGCCGGCATTGTGATCCACGATCTTGTGGTGCACGGAACGGACGATGGCCACGTGGTGCATTTGTCTGGCGAGCAGCGGCAAATGCTCGCAAATCTGCACGCCGGGCACCGTGGTAGCGATCGGACGAAAGTCGCCGCGGATCTCTGCGGGCGCCTCGGGCTTCATGTCCCAAAGATCTTGATGCGCCGGACCGCCTTCCATGAAGAACACGATACAACTTCGCGCCCTGACGCGAGTGACACTGCCGGGGGTTTCAGCGCTCAAGAGTTTCGGCAAGCTCAATCCCGCGCTGGCAAGCGCCCCCACGCGCATAAGCCACCGGCGTCGATCGACGCGCGAATCCTGCAGCGGTGAGGTTCGCCTTCGCGCCATGATGGTTAGTCGCCGATTCGCTGCCAATCGCTGCGGCCATGGGTGCCGACCAGGCAACTTGCCGCCATCATACCATCTGTTGGCAGCGTGAAGACCGGCGCCAGCCGATTTCTTGTCCGGGGCCGAGAGCCGCGTCTCCGTCGGGCGATTTTGGCTCCACCCGATTGCGGAGCCCTGACGCTTCCCTTAGATTTCGAGGGCCAAGCGGCGCAGCGCGCTGGAGTGTGGCCGAAACGTTGCCGTGGCGGAGCGAGGATTGGTAATGCACTGGGACCATGGCAAAACGCCTGACGAGGGAAATCATCCGCGTACGGCGGCGCGCAATGCCCGCTGGGGCATGGTTTTGTTCGTGCTGTATCTGGTTGGCTACGCGGGCTTCGTGCTGGCCGGCGCATTTGCGCCCGCCTGGCTGGCGCAGCGGCCGTGGGCCGGAGTGAACCTGGCCATCTGGTATGGGTTTGGATTGATCGTCGCCGCGCTGGCCGTGGCGCTGGTGTATAGCTGGCTGTGCCGCGCACGAGACGCGTCATGATCTATACGCCGTCGGCGCTGGCCGTTACCGTCTTTGGATTGTTCGTCGCCTCGACGCTGTGGCTGAGTTTTTATTTCGCCAGGCGCACGCGCTCGGCGCAAGGCTATTTTGCCGCCGGCGGCAACATTCCCTGGTTCGTCAACGGCGTGGCATTCGCCGGCGATTACCTTTCGGCCGCATCATTCTTGGGCATCTGCGGCATGATCGCCTCGTACGGCTACGACGGATTCCTGTATTCGATCGGTTATCTAGCCGGCTGGATCGTGGC
>JBBDYK010000007.1:0-9785 GCA_040901665.1 Pirellulales bacterium
AAAACGTCGGGGACTGTCCCCCTCTCCCAGGACGTTTTGTCCCCAGGCTCTATCACAACGGCTCAAGCGAGGTTTGCAATGCGGACGGCAATATCCATGCTGGCAACGGGCGCCCTGGCGGTTTTGGCGATGACACTCGTGAACTCCGCTCGTGCAACCGCCGCCGAGAAACCACCCCGGCTGCTGCGGCACATTGTGATGTACAAATACAAAGACGATCTCACGCCGGCTCAGGTGCAGGAAGTGATCGACGCCTTCGTCGCCTTGCCCGCCAAGATCGACACGATCGTCGGCTTCGAGCACGGCGAGAACGTCAGCCCCGAGGGCAAATCGGACGGCCTCACGCACGCCTTCGTGGTCACGTTCAAGGATGAGCAAGGGCGGGCCACGTATCTCGACCATCCCGCGCATCTGGAGTACGTGAAGCTGGCGGGTCCGCGCCGCGACAAAGTAGTGGTGTTTGACTACTGGTCGAGCGAGTGAGCCATGCGCGACGTTTGGAAGTTCGCATCGATTGTCGCGCTGGCTTGGTCCCTGCCCTGCCCCGCGACCGCCCAGACCGTGTGGCGAGAACGCGGCTCGCTGCTCGCCGACGAAGCACGCCAGGCGGCCGCCGCCCAAGGGGAGCACGTCTATGCGATCACCAACGATCGCGTGGCCCGTTACGATCGGCGCAGCGGAGTGCGTCTGGCGGTCAGCACCGGCGAAGCACAGCATCTCAACAGCGGATTCGTGTGGCAGGGGCGACTCTATCTCGCGCACTCGAACTATCCGCACACGCCCGAGCTAAGCCAGCTCAAAGTGCTGGATCTGGAAACGATGCGGCTGACCACGTTTCACGACTTCGGCGATTTCGGCGGCAGTCTGACGTGGGCGGTGCGGCAGGATGGCGCGTGGTGGTGCAACTTCGCGCGGTATGAAGAGAACAATTCCCAGACGTTTCTCGTGCGATTTGACGACGCCTGGCGGCCCATGGGACGCTGGACCTATCCGGTCAGCGTCTTGAAACACTTGGGCAAGCGCAGCATCTCAGGCGGCATATTTCGCCACGGCGACTTGGTGGTCACCGACCACGACCATCGTTGCTTGTATCGTTTGCACGTGCCGCCGCAGGGCCAAGTGCTGGAACTGCTGGCGATCGAGCCGGCGCCGTTCACTGGCCAGGGAATCGCCGCCGATCCCAAGACCGCAGGGCTTGTAGGCATCAATCGGGCGCAGCGGCGCGTGGTCTTTGCGGAGCCGGACGAGCAGGATCGATGATGCGCGCCAGCTTGCCGCGCGCCGGCCTGCTGCCCATAATGGCCGGTTCCTGACCATGCACTCAAACTCTCGGCGGAGGTTTCAGCAGATGACGCGCAATTGGTGCCCTAGGCGGACATGGTTCACTTCGATCTTGCTGGTCCTGACGCTGGCGGTGGTGAGTCGCGCCGTCGATAGCCATGCGGCCGAGCCCGCGGCCGAGCCGAAGTCGATCTTCCACCACGTCCACCTGACCGCCAGCGATCCGCAAGCGGCCATCGACTGGTACCTGCGCCACCTGGGCGGCAAGATCGTGAAGGTGGGGCCGTACGACTCGGTGCTCTCCAATGGCGTGAGCCTGCTGTTCTTCAAAGGCAAGGGAGAATTTCCCGGCAGCGAAGGCAGCTCCGTCGACCACATTGGCTTCTCCTATCCGGACATCGCGGCCAAGTTGAAGGAACTCGAGGCCAACGGCGTCCAGATCGTCTCCGGCGTGGAGCAGGAGGGGCCGATCAAGTTCGCTTTCGTCAAAGACCCCTGGGGCACGCTGATCGAGATCGTCGAGGATCCCCAAATCACCGGTTATCACCACGCCCATCTGGCCACGGCCGATCTGGACAAGACACTAGCCTGGTACGAGGCCGCCTTCGGAGGCGAGCGAGCAAAGTTCTACGACCAGGTGCCGGGCATTCGTTACGGCAACGTCTGGCTGCTGGCCAAGCAGGTCGATGCGCCGCGCGCGGGGACCAAGGGTCGCGCGATCGATCACATTAGCTGGGGTTTTGCCGATCTGGACGCGGCCGCCGTCGAACTCAAATCGCACGGAGTGAAGTTCGTCACCGGTCCGCTGGCCTTCGGCGGCGGCAAGATTGCCTTCATCGAAGCGCCCGAAGGTGTGCGGATCGAGCTGGTCGGGCCGGGCAAGCCCGCCGCCAGCATCTCCGAGGCCAAGGCCGCCGACAGCGCCAAATGGCAAGCGCTGTTCGACGGCAAGTCGCTCGACGGTTGGATCCAGCGGGGCGGCAAAGCCGACTATCGCGTCGAAAACGGCGAAGTCGTCGGCGCCAGCGTGCCCAACACCCCCAACTCGTTCCTCTGCACGCCGCGCGACTATGGCGATTTCGTGCTGGAATTGGATTTCAAGGTGGATCCGAATTTGAACTCCGGCGTGCAGATTCGCAGCCAATGCTTGGACGAGCCACGGGAAATCGAGCACGCCGGCGAGAAGAAAACAATCCCCGCCGGCCGCGTGCATGGCTATCAGGTGGAAATCGACCCGAAGGAACGGGCCTGGAGCGGCGGCATCTATGATGAGGGGCGCCGCGGTTGGCTGAACGATCTATCGAAGAACGAATCGGCCCGCAAGGCGTTCAAGCCTGACGATTGGAACACCTTCCGCATCGAGTGCCGTGGCGACTCGATCAAGACCTGGATCAACGACGTGCCGGCCGCCGATCTGAAGGACGACATTACGCCCCAGGGCTTCATCGCCCTGCAAGTCCACGGCGTCGGCGATGCCACGGATCCGCGCGAAATCCGCTGGCGGAACATCCGGATTCAAGAACTGGATTGAGGCGAACGAACTCGGAAAACGGGGACGAGTGATCGTAGATCATCGTCTCTTTCGATTTCGTTCGTCCCTCGTCGTGTTCTTCGTGTCCTTGGCGGTCAATCGTTCCCGCCTCAATCGACCGATCCTGCCTGGCAATTCGGATTCCACCACGCGTCGAGCTTGGCCCGCAATGCTTCGACGCGCTGCGGCTCCTCGGCGGCCAGGTTCTTCTCCTCGTGCGGGTCTGCCGTCAGTTGGTACAGTTCGACCACTTCGCGCGGTTCGTTGGTGGGATCGGGCACGATCAGCTTGTCGTCGCCGTCGATCAGCCAGCGCCAGCGGAGATTCGCGGCCGGACGGTTCAAGTCCACGGCGTCGTGCGTGAAGCACTCGCCATAGATCGTGCAGCGATCGGCCAGCGCGGCGTCGTCCAGCAGGTTGATGCCCTGCATGTCGGGCGTGGGCGACTCGCCGACCAGGTGCAACACGGTCGGCATCAGGTCGATGGAAATCGCCAGGTCGCTGCGCACTTCCGGCTTCACCTTGCCGGGCCAACGCACCATGATCGGCGAGCGCAGGCCGCCGTCGTACTGCGATTGCTTCGACTTGGGGGCGTAGCGCGGATCGTCGATTTGCTGGATCCAGCCGTTGTCGGCCACATAGAGCACCACCGTGTTCTCGGCCAGGCCGCGCTGCTCCAGGTGGTCGAGCAATCGGCCCACCGTCTCGTCGAACCACTCGATCATGGCCCAATAGCGCGCCATGTGCTCGGAGGGCGCCTGCTCTGCGTACTTCGCCAACAGCCGCTCGGGCGGAGTGTGCGGCGAGTGTGGCATCAGCGGCGCGTACCAGACGAAGAACGGCTTACTGTCGGCCCGGGCCACGTCGATGAAGTCAACAATGGGCTCGATCGACTTGCGGCCGATGTCGAGACCTTCGTCGCCGTGGCGGCCGCCCTGGGTCATGCCGTGCGTGAAGCCGCCGTGGCGATAGTGTCCCTGCCACCACTTGCCCGTTTGCAGGCTGAGATAGCCCTGCCGTCCGAGCACGCGCGGCATGGTGGGCACGCCGGCCAGATGCGCGTTCATCACGTCGCGGCCCGCTTGAAACGCAGCCGACTGTTGAAACCCACGCCGCGGCACGCCCGGCGGCAGCGGAGGGTCGTTGCTGGTCACCTTGTGCTGATGAGGGTAAAGGCCCGTGATGATCGACGCCAGGCTCGGGCAGCACAAGCTCGCAGGCACGTAGCCCCGCGTGAACGTGCGACTTTGAGAGGCCAGCCGATCGAGGTGCGGCGTGCGAACGTGTGGATGACCCATGAACCCATAGTCGGTCCAGGCGTGATCGTCCGAAACAATCAGCACGATGTTGGGACGTTCGGCGGCGGATGCAAGATTGCTTCCAATCAACAGCAGCACGCACGCGAGCAGGATGTTTGACATTTGCACCAGCTGGATATCATCAACGAGGGATTTCGACGACTTCGCCGCCGGCGTAGGTGTAAAGCGCTCGCAGCAAATCCTTGTCGACGTTCTTCGAGATCGCATGCACGCTACCGTCGGCGAATGCGGCATTGAAGATGCCGGGGCGCAGGTTGCCCACGCCGTCCATCGGATTGTTCATATCGACCGGCAGGTCGTCGGGCCTGGTCCATTCCACGGCTCGCACCGGGTCCGCCTCGACGATCATGGCCGTATTGGAAGTGCCGTCGGTGATGCGGCGAATGCCGAGTGCCTCGCCGCCGAAAATCGTGCCCTCGCCGACCAGCGCCAGATAGATCGTCATACCCGGGGCCGCGAAGTTCGGATTGCCATAGACGGCGGGCATGCGCGCGATGAGCTTGCTGTTATGCTCGCTGTCCCAGGGCTCGTCGAGGTGAAACTCCTGGTAGAGCTGCGCGCCGCCCTGTTCAAGATATGGCAGAAGCGCCACGCGCCAACTCAACAGCGGGTTGCCGTCGGCGTCCGTGATGGCCCGGGCAGGAAAGTGCTTGTTGGCATCGTGATAGTTGTGCATGGCGATGGCGATCTGTTTCATCTGGTTTGTCGACATATTGCGGCGTGCCGCCTCGCGCGCGGCTTGCACGGCGGGCAGCATCAACGCCACCATCACGCCGGTAGACGCCATCTCCGGCGACTCCTTCAGCAGCATGACGTCCACGCGATCGCCGGTCTGCGCGATCTCGATCTCGCCGGCGAACTTGTTGAGCAGCCGGCGCAGATACTGGGGAATGGACCGGCTCGTGGCATCGGTCGCTTCAGCTTCCATTTGGTTGATATAGACTTCAGCATACTGCTGGCCCATGACCTTGGCCTTTTCGAGCAACTCCTTGAGCTTGCTGGCACTGGCCTCGTCGTTGCCGCCCAGCGCAAAAGCAATCGTCGGCGAGGCCTCCAAGTCGATCTCCAACTCGACCCAGCTCAAGTGCTCGTGCGCCAGCAAAAACTCGTTGAACGGAGCGGGCACCGGCGGCAGCGTCTCGATCGCCAATGAGACCATCGGTTGGACGGTCGCAAAGTCCAGCACGGCCACGGCGGACTTGCTGGTGTCCACTTTTTCCAGCAGCTTCACCAGCGGCGGCGGATCCTTGGGCGGCTTGAGCATGCCTCGCAGCGCCAACTCGGTGCCCACCAGCAGCGTGCGCTCGTCCGGCATGGCAAAGCCGAACCCACCCTGGGCGGTTGGCTTGTAGTAGGTCTTGCCGTTGTAGGTGGCCTGGGCGGTGCTCTGTCCCAAGCGATCCATCACGGCCGCTTTGTCGTAGGGTTCGGCAAAGTGGAGGATGAGCCCCAAGCCTGGCTGTCCGGCCGGCAAGCCGGTCATGCCCAATACGCCGATGGCTTGCTCGACCTTCGCCGGATCGATGCCCAGGTAGTCCATGCCCACGGCCGTAGCAACCTCGATCGGCCACAGTTCGAACTTGGGCGAGGTGAGCAAGCGCCGCGGATGGAGCACCACGGCGGCGATGGCGTCGTAAGGGATGTAGTCGACGTCCACGCCCTCTGCGGCTCGGGCGCGCGTGGGCGCCACCACGATCGACAGCAACACGACGCACGTAAAACCACGAAACGCACGTGAGCGAAACATGACGTGTTCCCTCTGGTTTGCGGGCAAGCGGTATGATCGTCAGGCCAGCTAGAGTGCCGAATTGCCGGGTGGAATCAGGCCGGCACTCATGACGCACGCGTCAAGATCGTCTTGGCCAATATCCGACACGTCCCTGAACTGGATCGAAGATTTCACGATTCCAAACTCCACGTCCGTCCACAATTGATCGTCACTACGTCGAGTCACGGGTGCCAACAAATACTCCCCGTGACGCCGGACTTCTTCCTTGAAGCGAGCCAGCAGCGGAGGCGAATCGGTCGGCGGGTGCATTCGATTGAATCGTCCCAGAAGGATGATCTTGGGATCAAGTGCGATACCTTCCGCCGTAGCCCGAGCAGCAATGCTCACCGGGTCCGGCGAGATATGCACGGTGTAACCTGGCCGCTGTCCCGGCAAGTCACCTTCAATAATCGACACCCGAATTTCTTCAAACTGATCGTCGTTGCCAAACATCGCAACCCACTCAGAGAATATTTCTCGACCCGCGTCGGCATCGTCAAAGGCGATTCCCAATACGGGCGGGCACTCGCCGGTGGGATGAAATTGAAATGCCGTGGCACTCCACCGAGCCACTTCCCACAGAGAGATGTTGATCAATTGGGTCAAGTAAACATCCGACATCAGTTATCACCTGCCATTTAACTGCATCGATTCACCCTTACTCTTGCTGCTGGACACTGCGCATCGCAGTTTGGGAAAGAAGCCATGCCGCTATTGCTGGAACCAAAGACAATCCGCCGATCAGCAACACCGACGAGATGGACGTTGGCGAGTAGTGATACGTGACTACTAGATACATCACTATTGTTGGCAGCAGCGACACGAGCCAACACGGCATCCCCAGCGACCGTATCCACGGGATGTACCATGCGGGTGTGAATAGCCACGGTAGCGTCCACGACAATACCACCAACGCAAACGCTGCACTGCCCCAAGTGAAACCTATGACAAACTGTGCAGACGTGTACCCGGCAAAACCCAGCAGTCCAACCACCGTAATTCGTTTCGTCAAGAGCATCACGCGCAACATATACTCGCTCCGCGATACAATGACAACCGGGGTCAAAACGCGATTCCATACCTGTTGAAGTATTCTTGCGAGCGCTGCCCCGAGGGGAATCGCTCTCCTGCAGTTACTCCGCCTACGACTTGGCCGGTGATGCTCGTGGCGACGTTGCTCAGAAGGCCCGTCCAGGTGTTTGACTGGGATTCAGCGCCATCGAGATTGTTGAACTTCACTCCTTCTATTTTCGTCGCCGGCTCGTCAACAGACCAGGTTTCAACGAGAAGGTTGCCATTTGGCTGCTGCGTAACCTGCCATGCCCGCCAGCCACTCAGGGGATGACCTGCTAGAGTTTCCACGACCATGATATGGTCCGCAAGGTCGTAGCGAACTACGCGAACGTTGAACGGACGCTGACCGAAGATCGGTTTGATTGGCGTCAGTCTGAAATTCAAGATGCTTCCAACTCCGGTAGGCAATCCGGTCATTACGATCTCCGATGCGGGCAAGTCAGTTAGAGATGCAACCCGTTTGAATGCCTGATCTATCGACAGCGGGCTGCCTTGGATCTCCGCGGAATGATATAGAACTTCCGTGGTACTGAGCGTCGTGGGCAACTGGGCATCTACAGCAAACACGTTTGCGCCCCGGAAAAGTGGCAGGGCGGTAAACCCCAGTGCTCCAAGACCTCCAACGGTGAGTGCCGCGTATGCTCCGATCGTTCCGAGCATGCTCGCTAGATCAGCGTTCATGCCTGATGGATCAACCATCATCACGGGATCGGCGTTGGCGTACAGGTACTTGTGCAGGCTCCTTGGTTCTCGAATGTTGCCCGGGTGCGAATCCAGCGTCAGGAACCTGCCTTGCTCCGGGTTATAGAATCGCGACCGTTGATAGACGATGGCGGCATGCTTGTCGCGTTCGATGGCAACCATTTCGATTCCTTTTCCTCAAAGATCGTCCGGGGGCGTCGTGGGTTTGAATCCGGCGAGCGGGTGGAGTTTGGCCACAAGATCATTGACAATCTTGCGAACGGCAAGAGAAGCGGGCGGCGGCGCAGGGTAACGCGGTGGCCGCTTCTTAACAAAGCCTGCAAGTTGGATCATCAAACCGTCTGCCGGCTGCCTGACGTTCACTTGCACAATTCCTGGGATAGGGCGATTGGGATCGAAGGTGGGTACGGCTTTGCACAACTGGGATAGTAGGCCATCCGCAGCGCGCATCTTGGATCGCAATTCGTCGGCATACACGGGATAGGCGGGGTGGATTGGGGCGAATTGGGATGCCCGAGCGTACGCCTCCAATGCTTCGTCCCAGCGCCCATTCGCTTCGAGGCAGTGGCCTCGCATGCTCAGCCCCACCGAAAATTCTTCGCCACTCGTCAAATTGCGCAAGAATGCTCGACGTGCACCTCGTTGGGCCTCGATGCGTATCAAGTCGGGGGGCCACTCTGCAGGCCACTTGCGGTAGTAATCATCCGAGTGATGGCCCATCCCGTTACCGCCAAACTCAATGTTCCAGCGTTCGACGGAGTCGAAGCGTTCCCACCTCACGAAAAGGTGTCCGAGCGTTCGGACCAAGTGCAGCGGATAGCCGAGGCGACGCCCGATTGCCACCACGAGCACTGGCAACGAGGAGCACGTTCCAGCGCGAGTGGGACCGAGCAAACCGTGAATGAGGATGTCGCGGGAGTCCGACCAATCTTCCTTGTCCATCCGATCCTGGTTGTAGCGAATGCTGAATTCGCTTTGCAAAAGGCTCGTCAGTGCGAGCATCCGCCAGTAGGCTTCTGAGAGTTCATACTTGTGCGGATTGCGCTTGAATTCAGAAAGATTTCTTGCCGTGATGGCCTGGATTCGTTTCGCCCAGAGATTGAGAATGGCGAGGTATCGCGCTACATCCAGCTCATCGGCGCCGGGTAAGCCAACGGCGCAGATTAAGTTGAGCGTCCCGATATCCAACATGCCCAGAAATTCATCTGGCGATTCGTAGACTTCGGCGAGTGTTGGAAGTACGTCCTTAGCGAGCGTTGTTGGGATGTTGGCTGCCATCGAATCCTCCTTCGCTTTCACTGCCTGGCTCATTGTCCAGCATTTTTAACCAATTGCAACGATTTTTTCGAATACGGTTTGATGGCAGCGCCGGCAAGATGTCGCATCGCCCGACGTACGGTAGCGGAGAACATTGCACGGTACCCATCGCGGTCAAGGCGGAGTGTCACTATCGTTTCCACGCATATGCATTCGAGCCGACGGTAGCGCTGGTCGCCCCGATCGACCGCGCCTTTGCGCGCGACTAGAATCGCAACGTGCTGTGGTGGAGCTGGCTGGCGGCCGCTGGTTGGTCAGCAAGTCCGCCAACAGCACCGCAAGGACCACCACGACTGGAACGGCAAACGGCCGTCGCCGCCAACCCGGCGGTGACAACAACGCTGTGGCCGAAACGTGCTCGCGGATGAAACACGACATCGAATCGCCTCACGGCAAGTTTCGTGATGCGCCGCTGCCGGTGCGCGTGGACCTCACGGCCTTCGGGAAAACGCCATCCTCCTGGCAGAGCGACATCTGGACCAGGCGATGCAGGAGGCGCTTTTCGAGCTGGCTTCCGATCCGGATGCCCGCGTGCGCTTCCAGCTCCTGCTCACGCTCGGGTACGTCGAGACGCCCCGCGCGGCGCAGATTCGAAACGAGCTGCTCTTTCGCGACATCGACGATGAATGGATGCAGATCGCCGCACTGTCTGCTCCGTCCGTTCAGGACGGAGAGCTGCTGGAGACGCTCCTCGAGACCTATCAGCCGTCGTACGCGTCCTTCGTCCGCCGGCTGAGCGCGCTGGCGGCCGCCCACAGAAAGGCGGACCAACTTCAGCTGCTGCTCGAATACG
>JBBDYK010000008.1:0-9754 GCA_040901665.1 Pirellulales bacterium
CGGCAGGCGCTAAAGAATTGCTGATAGTCGTCGCGCCGATAATCGGGAAACGTCCAGTCGCGATGTTGCCAACGCCGGTCTTTGTAGTACAAGGTCACTTCCGCAAAGATGCCGCGGGCAAGATACAAACGATGGGCATGATCCTTGGTCGACGCCAGCACCAGCTTCGCCGGCGTCAGGTAACCGGGATCGAGATTCAGCGGGCGCGGCTCCGCATGCCCTGCCCTTGTAGCATACTCCAACTCCCAGGCATTGGTCTCGATTTTGCGATCCGCCAGCACGACCGGATCGACCAGCGACTCGAACGCGAAAAAACACTTTTGAATGCCGGCGCCCATCGTGGGTTCGTAATAGTCTGTCTCGCGAAACTCGAAGTGCGGGCTTTCGAGGGCCACCGGGCCCCAAGCCGCCTCGGCCCGTTGGCGAGCCCAATCCAGCGCCGCGGCATGTCGGCTGAACGCGGCCAGCAGAAACAACACCGGCTCCGGCTGGTGAATGTCGCCCATCGATTTGCCGTGTCTCAATAAGCCTTGGCAAAGACCGCGCGCTGCGTGGTCGGCTGGCCGGTGAAGATGCAGTTGCCGGGGGTTTGTTGCTCGAAGCCCGGCTCACTCGAGATGGGCACGCAACGAATGGTCACCTTGTGTTTGGCCAGGATCGCGGCCGTCTCGGGGCCCTCGGTGAAGTGACAGATGGCAAACCCGCCGTGCGCCTCGGGCTTGTCGGTGTTCTTCGGTGTAAAGTAGGCCTCGAACTCGTCGAGCGTCGTGATCGTGCGCGTGTGCTCGCTGCGCAGCGCCATCGCGCGGTCGAACAGGCCCTGCTGCATGGCGGTCAATTCCGCGGCGATCGTCGCCACGAACTCGCCGCGCGGCACGGCGGGCTTCTTCTCGCCAGAGGGAGCATCGCGCCGCTTGGGCATCAGCGTGTCGCCCGCGATATCGCGCGGACCAATCTCGACCACGATCGGCACGCCGCGCTTGATCTGCTGCCACTTCTTGTCCGCGCGGGCGACGTCGCGATCGTCGACGATGACTCGCACCCCAGCGTCGTCGTAGCGTTGGGCCGCCAGCTCGTCGCGCAGCTTACGGCAGTACTCGAGCACGGGACCGGCCTCCTCGTCGTTGCGATGGATGGGCAACAGCACCACGTGCTGCGGCGCCAACCGCGGCGGCAGCACCAGCCCGTCGTCGTCGCTATGCGTCATGATCAGCGCGCCGACGAGCCGCGTGGAAACACCCCAGGAAGTCGTCCAAGCGAATTCCTCGCGCCCTTCAGCCGACAAGTACTTGATCTCCTGGGCCTTGGAAAAATTCTGCCCCAGAAAGTGCGAAGTGCCGGCTTGCAGCGCCTTGCGATCCTGCATCATGGCTTCGATGCTGTAGGTGTTCACCGCGCCGGGAAATCGTTCGCCGGCCGTCTTCTCTCCGCAGATCACCGGCATGGCCATGAAGTCCTGGGCGAAGCGGGCATAAACGCCCAGCATCTTCGTGGTTTCCTCCTCGGCTTCGGCTTGCGTGGCGTGCGCCGTGTGACCCTCCTGCCAGAGGAACTCCGTGGTGCGCAGAAACATCCGCGTGCGCAACTCCCAGCGGACAACGTTGGCCCATTGATTGATCAGGATGGGCAAGTCGCGATACGACTTCACCCAGCGCGCGTACATGGCGCCGATGATGGTTTCGCTGGTGGGACGCACCACGAGCGGCTCTTCCAGCTTGCCGGTGGGGACCAGGCCGCCATCGGGCCCGGCTTCCAGGCGATGGTGCGTCACGACGGCGCATTCTTTGGCAAAGCCCTCGACGTGCTCGGCTTCCTTCTCCAGATAGCTGAGCGGAATGAACAGCGGAAAGTAGGCGTTCACGTGCCCCGTCTGCTTGAACATGGCGTCGAGCGCCCGCTGCATGTTTTCCCAGATCGCATAACCCCAGGGCTTGATGACCATGCAGCCGCGCACCGGCGATTGCTCGGCCAGATCGGCCGCGCGCACCACCTGCTGATACCACTCGGGATAGTCGTCGGCCCGGGTCGGAGTGATCGCGGTTTGCGGAGCTTTGGCCATCGGGGACGCACCTCGTGGGAGATCTTCGTGGAATGCGGCGCAGTCGGCCGCCAGCATGGAAGTGCAGCATTGTACGCAACACCCGCGCGGCGCAACAATGGCAGCACTGGCGCAGAGCATGCACGGCCTCGCGACGTTAGCAGGCCAACTCCAGGCTAGAATTCTTGCGAATTTGGCGACCTGCCGGAAGGCGGCGGCGAGTTGACACGTCGGCGGCCCTTGTCGGTCCCGGCGCCCGCTCTTAGAATCGATGGTTTCCGCGAACGGTGCTCCCCGAGTGACGCCACATTCGGCGTCTTAGAAAGCGTTCTTTCATGTCTCGACGATTTGTGAGCCAGATGGCTCACCAGGAATCGGTCGACCAAATCTTTCTGGCTTCGGACAAGCAGTTGCGGCCCAATCGCAACGGCAACCTCTATCTGCAACTCGAGTTGTCGGACCGCTCCGGTTCGATCAACGCGCGGATGTGGAACGCCAGCGAGTCCGATTACCGCAACTTCGAAAATGGCGACTACGTGCGCGTGGAAGGGACCACCCAGCTCTTCCAAGGCACGATTCAACTCATCGCCACCGGCATCCGCCGCGCGCTCATCGGCGATGTGAATCAGGACGACTTCCTGATCCTGGATTCCAAGGAAATCGACAAGCTCACCGGGCGGTTGGCCGAGGTTCTGCGCAAGATGCACGACCCGCACCTGCTGAGCCTGGCCGAGTGCTTTCTGGTCGACGACGAATTTATGCGCAAGTTCAGCCAGGCGCCGGCCGGCGTGAAGAACCATCACGCCTATCGGGGCGGATTGCTCGAGCACGTGATCGGCCTGATGGAACTGGTGAATCACGTCGCGCCGCTCTATCCGGCGCTCAACGGCGATTTGCTGTTGATGGGCGCATTCCTGCACGACGTGGGCAAGGTGGACGAGCTGTCGTACGACCGCGACTTTTCCTACACTGACGAAGGACAACTGATCGGCCACCTAGTGATGGCCGTGGGCATTTTGGAAAAGAAGCTGCGCGAGACCGAACGACTCGCCGGCGAGCCGGTGCCCGACGAACTGGTGCTGCGCTTGAAGCACATGATCGTGAGCCATCACGGGCAATACGAATATGGCAGTCCCAAGCTGCCGATGACGCTGGAGGCTGTGGCGCTGCATCACTTGGACAATCTGGATGCGAAGTTGCACTCGTTCGAGCAGTTGATGCGCGACGATCCGAACGTAGAAAGCTCGTGGACCAACTACCACGCGTCGCTGGGTCGCAAGCTGTTCAAAGGCATAGCAGCCCGTTGAAGAATTCGACGCTGCTGCGACATCGCAGGGATGCGATGACAAAATGGCGACGCAAGTCGCGATTTTGCGCTTCCGGGCGAAGCTATGCTTCGCACTTGGCGAGGTTGAAACATGCCACGACGGCATGTTTCAACAGTTTGATTGGCAAATAGCCGGCGCAATGCGGCTAACGCAAGAAGGACCACGCCCTTGGCTGCCGAGTCGCTGGAACAACGCCTGCTGCAACTGGTCAACCAACCCGGCTATCGCCCTGCGAAGCCGCGCGCGCTCGCCACGCAACTCAAGCTGGATGAGGAATCCACGCGCGAGCTGAAGCGCGTGATCAAGAAGCTGGTCAAGGACAAGAAGCTCAGCTACGGCGCCAATCACCTGGTCGGTCCACTCGCCAGCACGCAGCCGGAGGCCAGCGGCGGCGGCTATCGCGTGACGGGCCTGTTTCGCCGCACGCAGTCCGGCTCTGGCTATGTGCGACCCGCCGGCAGCGCGCCGGGCGCCGATCGCACCCAGGACATCTTTATCGCCGCGCCCGACTCGCTCGATGCGTCGACCGGCGACACCGTGCTCGTGCGGCTGAAGCGCAAGACCGATCCCCGCCGCAAGAATCCCGAAGGCGAGATCGCCGAAGTCATCGAACGCGAAACGCACACGTTCGTGGGCACCTACTTCGAGGTGGCCGGCACGGCCTATGTGCAAGTCGACGGCAAGCCGTTCAGCGAGCCGATCTTGCTGGGCGATCCCGGCGCCAAGAACGCGCGCATCGACGACAAGGTCGTGATCGAGATGGTCCGCTTTCCCACGCATGCGCACGGCGGCGAAGGCGTGATCGTGGAAGTGCTGGGGGCGCGCGGCGAACCGGGCGTCGACACGTTGTCGATCATTCGCGAGTTCAATCTGCCCGGCGATTTCGCCGACGACGCGCTGGAGCAGGCGCGCGAGCAGGCCGACAAATTCCAAGAGCGCATCCCTCCCAGCCGCACCGACCTGACGGGGCAGGTGACCATCACCATCGACCCGGTCGACGCCCGCGACTTCGATGACGCCGTGTCGTTGGAGCAGGACGAGCGAGGCTATTGGCGGCTGGGTGTGCACATCGCCGACGTGTCGCATTTCGTGCGGCCCAAGACGGCGCTGGACCGAGAGGCGTTTCATCGCGGCAACAGCACCTACTTGCCCGACCGCGTGATTCCCATGCTGCCGGAGATCATTTCCAACAGCCTGGCCAGCTTGCAACCCGACAAGGTGCGCTACACCAAAAGCGTGTTCATGGAGTTCTCGCCCGAGGGCGTGCCACTGTCGACCGAGCCGATGTCGGCGGCGATCAAGAGTCGCCGGCGATTCACCTACGAGGAAGTGGACGAATATCTGGCCGACCCCGAGGCCTGGCGCTCGAAGCTCGATCCACAGGTGCACGCGCTGTTGGGCCGCATGCGCACGCTGGCCGGCATTCTGCGGGCACGGCGCACCCAGCGCGGCGGGCTCGAGCTGAGCATGCCCGAGGTGAAGGTCGATCTGGACAAGAACGGCCGCGTGAGCGGCGCGCACCTGGTCGTGAACACCGAGAGCCACAAGATCATCGAGGACTTCATGCTGGCGGCCAACGAGGCCGTGGCCGAGCTGCTGGCCAAGGCCGAGTTGCACTTTTTGCGCCGCGTGCACACCGCACCCGATCCGCGCAAGCTCAAAGCGCTGACCGAATTCGTCAGCGGCCTGGGCTTTCAGACCGAAAGCTTGGAGAGCCGTTTCGAATTGCAAAAACTGCTGGCCGACGTGGCCGGGCTGCCGGAAGAGCGGGCCGTCAACTATGCCCTGCTGCGCAGCTTGCAACGCGCCACGTACAGCCCCGAGGAAGAGGGGCATTATGCCCTGGCCAGCGATTGCTATTGCCACTTCACTTCGCCGATTCGCCGCTATCCCGATCTCACCATCCACCGGCTGCTCGAGTCGCACCTGCACGGCAAGAAACCGCGCAACGACTTCGGCGAGATGGCCGTGCTGGGCGAGCATTGCTCGGACCGCGAGCGTCGCAGCGAGGACGCCGAACGCGAGCTGACCCGCGTCAAGTTGCTGGAGTATCTCAGCTCGCGGGTTGGCACCACGCTGGAGGGCATTGTCACCGGCGTCGAAGAATTCGGGCTGTTCGTTCAGGGCATCGAGTTGCCCGCCGAGGGACTTGTGCACATCAGCTCGCTGGGCGACGACTACTATCGGTTCGACCGCAAATCGCACACGCTCACCGGCAATCGCGCGGGCAATACGCTGCGGCTGGGCGACCAGGTGACGGTCGTCGTGGCCCGCGTCGACGTCGATCGCCGCGAGCTGGACCTCCGCATGGTGGGTCGCAGCAGCCGCTCGGCGCACCCGAAACGCATCGGCGCCAAGCACGAGCGCAACGAACGAAAGGCCAAGCAAAAGGCGAAGCACCGCGCCAAGGGCAAGGAAAAGCGGCGACGCAAGTAAGATCGCCGGCGGTCGTCTCAACGCGCTAGCCGCCGGTTGCGTTTCGTGGCCCGCGCTACATCGGGATCCAAATCGTATTGGCCAACACCACCTCGGTCGTTTCCGGCAGCGACAAGTGCTCGGCCGATCGTGTATAGAACGCCAGTCCTTTGTAGCCGGTCACGTACTGACAGTGGATGCCTCGCAGCCGGTGAAAGAAGGTGCCGGGCGCGCAAACCACCAGCGGTGAATCCTGGCGCGCCACGATCTCGAGAAACGCCTCGGGCTCGACTTGGACGATCACGCCCGACGCTTTGACCGCTTGGATGATCACCGCCGCGGCGCCTGCCGCGCCGCTGGTGCTCATGGTCGGTTCTCCGCAGTGGGGAATCAAGGAACGAGGCGCCGCCCATCCGGAACGCGAATTCGCCGACCCCGCGTTTGTTCAAGATAACCCAATCCCCGTGCGACGACCATCCGCTCACGATGCATCCGCCGGCCTCGGCCCTGGCACGCCGGCGGCAAAGCGGTACAATACCCCTGCGCGGCCTCAATCAGGGTGGCACTGGCACCTTGGTGGCGCTGGCACCTTGGTGGCACTGGCCCGGCACTTTGGTGGCACTGGCATCTTGCCAGTGCTGGCCTTGCTTGAGATGGGCACTGGCCAGCGCGAGTGGCAACCAGTGAACTTGGCATCCACTCGTTACCACGCTTTCGTCTTGGCAACTCGCGGACACTCGAACGCCGATTGGATCCCCGGTGGTCCTTAAGGGGCGAGCGTCCAGCACACACTTCTGGGATCACGGCCCGGATGACCGGCACTCTTGCGCACACACCGCTCTTCGACTGGCATGCCACGCACGGCGGGCGGATGGTGGACTTCGCCGGCTGGTCGATGAGCGTGCAGTACACGTCGATCGTGGCCGAGCACACTGCCACGCGCACGGCCGTGGGACTTTTTGACGTCTCGCACATGGGCCGCTTTCGCATCGCGGGACCGGATGCCGAATCGCTGCTCGACCGGATCGTCACGCGCCGCATCGCCGGCATGAAGCCGGGACAAATTCGCTACGCGCTGGTGACCAACGATGCCGGCGGCATACTGGACGACGTGCTGGTCTATCACCTGACCGATCGCGATGGCCACAGTTTTTATCAACTGGTGGTCAACGCCGGCAACCGCGCCAAGATCTGGAACTGGCTCGCACAGCACCGCGACGGCGCCCAGGTCGAATTGACCGACACGACCCTCGCCACGGCGATGATCGCCGTGCAAGGGCCCCGCGCGCTGGAGATCGTGCGGCCGCTAACCGAAGTCGACGCCGCCCGCCTGCGCTACTACACGGGCGAAGTGACGGCCATTGCCAACGGCCAGGGCATCATCAGCCGCACCGGCTACACGGGCGAGGACGGCTGCGAATTGATCGTGCCGGCCGCCGCCGCGCTCGAAGTTTGGGAAAAGCTCGAAAGCGCCGCAGGACAATTTGGCGGCATGGCCGCCGGACTGGGCGCCCGAGACACGCTGCGGCTGGAGGCAGCCATGCCGCTGTATGGCCACGAATTGAACGAGGACATTCATCCCTTTCAGGCCGGCCTCGGCTTCGCGGTCGATCTGGAGCAGCGGACGTTTCCCGGCCGCGATGCGCTGGCAAAGTTGCGCGACGACGCACGGGCGCCGCGCCGCGCCGGCTGGAAGCTCAGCGGCAAGCGCGTGCCGCGCGATGGCTATCCGCTGCTGGCGGGCGACGAGACGGTCGGCCACGTCACCAGCGGCACCTTCTCGCCCACGTTGGGCATGCCCATCGCCATGGGCTATGTCCGGCCCGATCTCGCTGCGGCACACACCTCGGTGATGATCGACATTCGCGGCACGCGCGTTCCGGCGCAATGCGTGTCGCTGCCCTTCTATCGACGAACTTCGTAAGCGTATTCATCTCTGCATAAGGAAAACAGCGTGCAGCCCCAAGATCTGTTGTATGCCAAGACGCACGAATGGGCCCACATTGCCGAAGCGGATGGCAAGAAGATTGCCACGGTCGGAATCTCACACTTCGCCGTCGAAGCGCTCACCGACCTGGTTTATCTCGAATTGCCCGAAGTGGGACGTCAAGTGAAAGCGGGCGAATCGTTTGGCGAGATCGAAAGCGTCAAGGCGGTGAGCGACTTATACAGCCCCGTGACCGGCGAAGTCTTGGACGTCAATCGCGCGCTGCCGGATAACCTGGGACGGTTTCAGGACGATCCGTACGGCGAAGCTTGGATCGCCAAGATCCGCGTCACCGACGAGGCCAGCCTGCAAGCGTTGCTCGACTACCAGGCCTATCAAAAGCAGTGCGCCGAAGAAGGGCACTAGTTAATCGGTTTGTACTGGGTGATGCACACGCTTTCGTGAGCATGCTCACCCACCGCAGAGGCGTGTGAACATACGCCCTCTAACTTCCATGTGACCGTTCACTAGCCGCCGGCATCCGTTAACATCTCCCACGCCGATTGACTTGCAATGCCCTACATCTCCAATACCGCGGAAGACCAGCGAGCCATGCTCGCCGCGATCGGGCTTTCGCGCCTCGATGAGCTGTTCGAAACGATCCCCGCCGAGTTGCGTTTACAGCGGCCGCTCGAGATTCCCTCCGCGCTGTCGGAGATGGAGCTTTCGGCGCACCTCACTGCGCTCGCGGCCAAGAATCAGCCGGCTGGGGAAAAGATTTGCTTCCTCGGGGGTGGCAGCTACGATCACTTCATTCCGGCCGTGGTCGACTATGTCGCCTCGCGCGGCGAATTCTACACGTCCTATACGCCGTATCAGCCCGAGGCGAGTCAGGGCAACTTGCAGGCCTTCTTCGAGTATCAAACGCTGATCACGCAGTTGACCGGCATGGACGTCTCGAACGCCAGCCTGTACGACGGCGGCAGCGCCGCGGCGGAGGCCGTGCTGATGGCCGTCAGCTCGACCAAGCGTCACGGCCGCGTGGTCACGGCCGCCAGCGTGCATCCCGAATATCGCCGCATCCTGCAAACCTATCTGGCCAATCTCGGCATCGAGCTGGTCACGGTCGGCACGCCCCAGGGGACCATCGCCCCGGACGAGTTGCGCGCCGCCGTCAACGGCGACACGGCCTGCGTGCTGTTTCAACAACCGAACTTCTTCGGATGCCTGGAACAAGTCGACGAGCTGGCGCAGATCGCGCACGATGCGGGCGCATTGGCCGTCGTGTCGGTCGACCCGATCAGCTTGGGGCTGCTCAAGCGGCCGGGCGACTACGGCGCCGATATCGTCGTGGCCGAGGGACAATGCCTGGGGAGCCCGATGTCGTTTGGCGGGCCGTACCTGGGGATCATGGCTTGCCGCGAAGCATTCGTGCGGCGGATGCCGGGGCGGATTGCCGGCGAGACGGTCGATCGGCGCGGCAAGCGCTGCTTCGTGCTGACCCTGCAAACGCGCGAGCAGCACATTCGCCGCGAGAAGGCCACCAGCAACATCTGCACCAACCAAGGACTGTTCGCGCTGCGCGCCACGGTCTTTCTGGCGGCGCTGGGTCCGCAGGGCTTGCGCGAAACGGCCGAGCTCTGCCTGCACAAGTCGCACTATGCCCAGCGGCGATTGACGACCGAGTCGCCGCTGCAATCGGTTTTTCAACGTCCCACGTTCAAAGAGTTCGTCGTGCGCGTGCCCGGCGGCAAGGTCGAGCAACGCGTCGAGCGCGCTTGCGAGCAAGGGTTTCTGGCCGGCGTGCCGTTGGGACGTTGGTATCCGGAGTTGGCCGACTGCTTGCTGATTTCGGTGACGGAAAAGCGGACCAAGAGCGAAATCGACGCGCTGGCGGCCTGTTTGCAACACGCCTGACAGCCCAACGAAGAACAACCAACGATGCGCAACACACGAGCCACGCAATTACTGTTCGAGCAATCCAGGCCCGGCCGCCGCGCGACGCTGCTGCCGGCATGCGACGTGCCGTCGGCGCCGCTAGAGGAG
>JBBDYK010000009.1:0-9739 GCA_040901665.1 Pirellulales bacterium
GGCGTAGTGGTCGCCGCGCTCCTGGTCGCGTATCTGGCGCTGTTTCCCGCGTTGCCAATCATCGGCGGATCACGCCGGACGTGGCTCGACGTGATGCTGTATCTGGCATTGATCGTCGCAATAGTTCGTGCGCTAATCGCGCCTGATATCGACTCGCGAATGCTTGTGCCCATCGTGACGTTGGTGCCGCTGTTGGCGCTTGTCGATCGGACGATCTTTCTGGCGCTGCGAGCCGAACACTACTGGACGACCACGGTTTGCTTTCTGTTTGCGGGCAACTGGATCGCCGGCGCCAAAGCAGTGCAACTGGCGCTATGGTTTTGGGCCGGCGTCTCCAAGTTGAATCACCATTTCCCCGCGGTCGTGTGCGTGATGACAAGCAACAGTCCGTTCACGCCGTTTGCCGGCTGGCGAAAGCTGATGTATCGCGCCTATCCCGACGATCTGCGACCGTCGTCGTTGGCAGCGGCGATGGGCCACCTGGGCACTGCGCTTGAATTGACAGTGCCGCTGATCTTGCTGCTGTCGCCCGGCGGCTGGTCGCTGTGGCTGGGCATTGCGCTGATGCTGCTGCTGCACGCGTATGTGATGAGTAACGTGCCGATGGGCGTACCCATCGAGTGGAACGTCATGGTCGTGTACGGCGGATTCGCGCTATTCTGGGGCCACCCGGATATCCGACCGTGGGACGTGGATTCGGTGGCATTGACCACGTTTCTGGCCGTGATGTTGCTGGTGCTGCCAGTGGCGGGCAACCTGTTTCCGCGCTGGATTTCGTTTCTCGTGGCCATGCGTTACTACGCCGGCAACTGGCCGTTTGGCGTCTGGCTTTTCCGAGGCGAAAGCTATCGCAAGCTCGAGCGGCTCTCGACCAGCGCGCCTTGGATCTACGATCAGTTGGCGCGATTCTACGACCACCGCACTGCCGTGGGACTCGTCAGCAAAGTGATGGCGTTCCGAGCGATGCACTTGCACGGCCGTGCGCTGGCCAAGCTTGTTCCCAAAACCGTCGAGCGGCTGGAAGACTACGAATACCTCGATGGCGAGCTCGTGGCCGGCATGGTACTGGGTTGGAATTTTGGCGACGGGCACCTGCACAACGAGGCGCTGTTGCGCGCCGTGCAAGAGCAGTGTCATTTCGACGAGGGCGAGCTGCGCTGCATCTTCGTGGAGTCGCAGCCCCTGGGACGGCGGACCATGCAGTACCGGATCGTCGACGCGAATCGCGGCTTGCTCGAAAACGGCGAACTCGACGTGCACGCGCTGTTGATACGCCAACCGTGGGAGACGCCGTGAGCGATCCGGATGTCGTCATCGTAGGTTCGGGGCCCAATGGCCTGGCCGCCGCCGTCGTGCTGGCCCAGGCCGGCGCAGCGGTGCTCGTGCTCGAAGCTCGCGAAGAGATCGGCGGTGGCACGCGCACTGCCGAATGCACTTTGCCGGGCTATCTGCACGACGTCTGCTCCGCGGTACACCCGATGGGCATCCTCTCGCCCTTCTTCCGCACGTTGCCGCTCGAAGAGCACGGCCTACGTTGGATTCGACCGCGGGCCTCGGTGGCGCATCCGCTGGACGATCAACCGGCGGTGCTATTGCGACGCTCGCTCGACGAGACGGCCGCGGCACTCGGGGTCGACGAGCGAGCGTATCGCCGGCTGCTGGAACCACACCTGGCCGATCCAGCCGGGCTCTTGCAAGATGCGCTGGCGCCCTTGGGCATGCCGCGACATCCGCTCTCGATGCTGCGATTTGGACTACAGGGGATTCGTTCGGCCGCGGGCCTGGCAAAACGCTTTCGCACCGTGGAGGCGCGGGCCCTGCTGGCGGGCTGCGCTGCGCATTCGATTCTGCCGCTGGATCGATCGTGTACTGCTGCGATCGGGCTGATGTTCCTGCTGACCGGCCACGTCGAGGATTGGCCTGTCGCCGCCGGTGGCTCGCAGGCAATTGCCCGGGCCCTGGCCAGCTTGTTCCGGGCACATGGAGGGCGCATCGAGACAGGCGCGATGGTGCGCTCGATGACCGATCTGCCTCCGGCACGCCTCTACTTGTTTGACACCGATCCGGCACAACTGGCAACCATTGCGGGGCCCGCGCTGCCGGCCAGGTACCTGCGCCGCCTGCGGCGGTATCGCTTTGGACCTGGAGTATTCAAGTTGGATTGGGCGCTGGACGGATCCATTCCCTGGCGCGACCCGCGCTGCCTGGAAGCGTCGACCGTGCATCTGGGAGGCACGTTCGAGGAGATCGCCAACGCCGAGGCCGCGGTCTGGCGCGGCGAACATCCCGCGCGACCCTATGTGCTCGTCTGTCAGCAAAGCGAATTTGACGCCGGCCGCGCGCCCGCGGGAAAGCACACGGGCTGGGCCTACTGCCACGTGCCGGCCCATTCCACTGTCGACATGACCGCGGCGATCGAGCGGCAGATCGAGCGCTTCGCGCCCGGTTTCGGCCGCTTGATCCTGGCGCGACACGCCACGACCACGAGCGACCTGCAGCGTTACAACCCGAATTGTGTGGGAGGCGCGATTACCGGGGGCGTGGCCGATGTGTGGCAGCTCTTCACGCGTCCCGTGGCGCGATGGAATCCTTACACGACGCCCAATCCGCGGGTGCTGATTTGCTCGGCCTCGACTCCGCCCGGTGGCGGCGTGCACGGGATGTGCGGCTACTACGCTGCGCAGACGGCACTCCGGCGGCTCGCACGATTCGCTCCCGGGCCGCTGAACTGAGCCGAACACACGCCGACTCACTGCTGTCGGCGAGGTGCGACGGATCTCCCAATGATAGTCGGCTTATCATGCAGCTACGTGCTGCACTTTTCGACGGGGCCACTGGCACGACACAATGTCGTAACACTTTACATGCGAAGTCTTTAACACAACACATCCGGCCGCGGCTGGCGTTGCCGAGATTCGGACATTTTCAACGATATAGCAAATTACGTCAGGACGATTGACCGCCGCCGGTTTTCCGATTAGTCTCTTTGCATTAGTGCATATACCGAGGCCATGCACGAACCGGAACACGCGGTCACCGCAGGAAAGGCAAGCTAATGAATCGATCTATCACGAGTTTCATCAAATCATGCGCGGGAATCTGCGCATTTCTTGCCGCCGGCGCTTTGGCGCCAATGGCATACGCCACGCCACTCTATGACACGTTTGGCCCCCTTAATTAGGCGACGTTCGGCGGCCAAGGCATTCCCAATGACGAGGTGGCCGTCTCGTCTCAGTTCGTCGATGGCGACGTGCTGATCACCGTGGCGATGAGCGCAACGCAGCGCTATTCGAATCCGCCGCTGACCAACAACGGCGCCGGCACCTACTTCGCCACGCCGGGCAGCAACACCGGCGGAAACAACGAAAGCCCGAACACCGGCGCGCTCTGGAACTTCAACTATTACTTGAAGGTCGAGGGCTCCAACGGCGCGACGCCCGTCTTGACCGACTACCAGATCAACTTGTACTACGATTTCAATCCCGGCTTTGACACGCCGATCGGTTTGCTGGGCAACATCAACGTCACGAATGTCCTGCTGGCGACAAACCCTTCGTCGACGCTGGAAGAGGGTTCTGAGAACCTGCTGTTTGGCTACCTCGCGGTCGCCGTCCCCGGTTTCTTGACCCCGCCACCCGGCGCCTTCAATCCGAATGCGCTCGGCGAATACAATTTTGCCATTACAGTCTTCAACCAATCCGGATTTGGCGTCGAGACCGTGGCCATGGACGTGCAAATCGTGCCCGAGCCCGCCACCGCAGTGTTGTTTGGCGCCGGCCTGGCAGCGATCTATCTGATCCGTCGACAGCGAAGCTAGCAGCTCGCGCCGATGGCGACCCAAACCACTCGGCAATAGCCGGACTTATTGACACTACGACCCCGCTTGCCACCCACGGCCAGCGGGGTCGCTTCGATTGCCAGGCGGTAACACCGCCGCGAACGCAGCGCGGCGCCGAAAACCAGGGCGGGGCACGGTGTTCGATATGGGCCGGTAAGGCCGCATGCGCGCCGCTTTTGGCAATGCTCAATCAATCCCAGGTCATGCCCTTGCGCTTGCGCTCCGGCGGCGCTGGGCATTTGCGCAAGTAGTCGAGCAACTCGGAGAGCTGGGCCGTTGCCAACGCGATGCAGCTATCGGCCCCACCGTAGTATATGCGGATCGCTCCGTTGGTTTTATCCAGGATCCAGCCGCAAGGGAACACGACCCCGTTGACGTCTCCCTGTTGCTCATAGGGCATCTCGGGCGCGAACATCCACTCGTCGCTACGCCGCAACACGCGGCTGGGATCTTCCAAGTCCAGTAGCGCCAACCCCAAACGATATAGGCAACCGCCCGCAGTGCTGCGTACGCCGTGATAGAGGATCAACCAGCCCTCGGGCGTCTCCAGCGGAGGAGGGCTCAAGCCGATCTTGTCGGCGTCCCACCAGGCGCCGCGCCGCGCGTGAATCAACACGTGATGATCGCCCCAGTGTGTCAAGTCCGGAGAAAAAGACATCCACATGTGCGCTCCCGAACTGCCCGCAGAGACCGGCCGATGAATCATCGCGTAGCGATTTCCGAACTTACGTGGGAAGACGGCGGCATCCTTGTCCGCCGGCGGCATGACAGGACCGAGCCGCGTAAACGTGATGAAATCCTTGGTTCGCGCCAACGAAACCAGCGGCCCACTCGGAGAATAGGCCGTGTAGGCGATAATCCACGCGCCGAGGTCTTCGACCCAAGTCAGTCGCGGGTCCTCCACTCCCCATGCTTCTTCCGAAAAGTTTTCCGGATCCGGCGGGAAGCTGGGCTGCGAGTCAATTTGCCAGTTGGATACGCCGTCGTTGCTCCGCGCGACCGTGAGGTGCGAATGGCCGCGGCGGTCTTCGACGCGGACTAAAAGGACTGTTTCATCCTTGGTCTGGCATGCGCCGGCGTTAAAAACCGTGTGCGCCGGATAGGGCCAGTCGCGGGCGGTGAGGATGGGATTCGTTGGATGGCGATGAAATAGCTCGGTGTACAGCGAAGGTTTGGTTGATTCTAAGAGCATGGTCGTATCCTTGGAAAAAGTGCATCCGCTTTGAATTCGTGCGATCGTCGCATCGACAGGTCGTGCCGCAATGCTTGCTTACAAGCCCGCGTTTGCGTCAGGCCGTCTCTGTCGAAGCGACGCGGTTGTCGCCCGACACCTGTTGGTATTCATGGTTAAGCAGCTCAGTGCCCAGAAAGGCCAGCGTCGACTCGGCGCCTTGATTGCGATTCACGCTGGAAAGTTGTAGCCCGTCGCAGCATGCGCCGGTACGGCTGTCGCCGACGGGCTGCTGCAAACTATTTTCGCCGTGGAACCAGCCGCAAGCTCGGCGAAACGTCGCCAGGTAGCTGGGATCGTTGCGCGCAGCGTGGGCGGCTAGCGCAGCGTCGGCCATGGTGACGGCCTCGATGGGTTGCTGGTCGTAGAGGGCCTTTTCCTCGCCGTGAGGGTACCAGCCGTCATTGCCGATCGGCACGAAAATATCGCCGTCCGTAGTGGCGCGATCGAGCAATGCAAACGAAGCGTTCGCGGCTTCGCAGAACAACTCCGTCGGCCAGCGGCGACCGGCCACGAACAGGGCATGCGGCAACACCGCGTTGGCATACGTCATCCGCGACTCGAACCACGGCCAGTCCGGTCGGTTCGACCGCTGATAGCTTTCCACCAAGCGCTTGGCGGCCAACCATGCCACATGCTCCAAAGGCTCGATGTCCTTGACGTCGACGGACCACAAGTGCCCCCAGGCCAGGATCACATAGGCTTGCGCACGCAGACTACGCAGATCGGTGAGCGTCGGCAATACGGATTCGATCAACTCGCGGGCCAAACTGCGATAGTCTGCGGGCAGATCACTGCCGAGCACGTCGGCCAGCGAGCGGACCGCCTGGCCCTGGCAATCGCCGCAGCCTTCGGCATCCAGCCATCGACGGTCGTAGCTCAAGAAGTTGTGGAAGCCGCCGCCAGAGTTGCGCGCGTACTCCAAGAAACTCAGATAGGTGGTCACGCGGCTCAACATGCGCTCATCCTGATGATGGCGCCAAAGGCGAGTACACAGACGCAACGCGCGGGCGTTGTCGTCTGTCGTGTATCCGCTATCGCGCCGCGGAACATTGTAGATTGCATGTTGGATCAGACCGGTGGAGTCGGTCATGCGATCGAGGTGATCCAAAACGACTCCGAAGTGAACGTGCATCACATGCCCCCTTGCAAGATCTTTCCGAGCAGGCCGGCACTATTGGGAGTCGCAAACACCGCGGTCTCCAGCCGCTTCAGGCCAACATTTCGTTCGGTCACAATCCGATCAAACAGCTCCAAGTACTGCTGACCGACATTCGGCCAAAACATCGGTTTGGCATACTCGTAGGCGGCACGCCGGGTATCGAGCTGGAATGCCGCGTCGCACAGCAATCGCAGAGCCGCGTCGGCCAGCCCGTTGCTGTCGGCGAACGGTACCAGCAGTCCCCGATCCTCAGCCAGGACTTCCGCGGCATAGAGATATGGCGTGCTGACCACGGCCAGGCCGGCAGCCATGGCATAGGCCAATGTCCCACTGGCAATTTGATCTTTTCCTGGATAGGGCGTGACGTACACGTCGCAGCTTTGCAGATGCTCCAGGAGCTCGTCGAGACTCAGGAACCGATTCACGAAGCGCACATGCGCGCCAACTCCCAGAGACTGGGCCATCTGTGCCAGGCTCTCGCGATAAACCTCGCCTTCCTGGCGCTTAACCTGCGGGTGGGTGGCGCCCACGATCAAATAAACAGCGTCCGGACAAGCAGCAACGATCTGGGGCATGGCTTGAATCATGTATTCCAGCCCCTTGCCGCGGTTGATCAACCCGAACGTGCAGAGCACTCGCCGCCCCGCCAAACCAAGGGCCGCTTTGGATGATCCGTCGCGCTCGAAGTCGACCGCGGGCACTCCATGGGGGATCACGGTGATACGCCGCCCCGAAACGCCGTAGACCGTGGTGAGAAGCTTGGCGGCGATTTTCGTCATCACGACCAGGCCTTGGCTGTTGGCCGCGAGACTGCGGATCAATCGCCGCGGCAATGCCGCCGGCTCGGTCATCAGCGTATGGAACGTGGTGACGACGGGCTTTTGACAATCTCGCACGAAATCCAACACGCTACTGCCCCACTCGCCCGGATAGAGGCCAAATTCATGCTGCAGGCTTACCACGTCGCAGAGGCCGTCGTTGGCGACTTCCGCCGCCCGATGATAGGCGCCGGGATTGTGGTTGTCGATGACGTGGACGACGCGCGGGTCGTCGTACGAGAGAGCATTGGTCTTTTGAATCACCGCCAATAAAGAAACTTCTTCTCCAGCCGCCAGGTCCACTGCGTCGGCAGAGTCCTTGGTAAACGTTGCCAGGCCGCACTCTTCGGGCGGATATGTCGAGACGAATAGCGGCCGTACTGTGCTCATCAAAGACCTCATGGGTTGTTACTTAAGCAAATCTAGAACGACGGCCCCTCGTTGAAACCGTTCACTTGATCGAACGGCCCTCTCTCAACTCTCGCCTTTTCTCTTACGGCGCGCCGGCCTCACATACCGCTTGAGCGCGGGACGTCAGGATACTGGACTAATTGGGACACCGGGCCCGACCCGGACCAGCCAAGGCTTCCGCGATTTGATCATCCGCCGGCTCCGCTCCGCAGGTGACCAAGTCGCTTGGATCCGCTCGCAGATCTTTTCGATCTCGCGAAGCGACGGGTCGGGTCTCTTGCTTTGATTGCTAGTAGTCATCTCGAATTCACTTTCGAATGCTGAAGAGTCGGGCAGCCTATCGTCTCGACCTACGTGGCAACGAGGCTCGCCGGATTTGCAGTCTCTAGTTTCTGCAGCAGTTTCAACTGCGCGGGCGCGAAGCGTGCCATCTCGCCCTCGCTCATGCCAATGAAACCTTGCACGAATAGTTCGTACAACAACTCCGTCGGCAACCTGCCTTTGTCTTCCTCGCTCAGGTCGCATTTTTCTGTAACTGCCAGGTGCGCCAGGTGCAACGGCCTGAGTCGATCTTTGTCGTGCTGATTCAATTCAAGTTTGTTGGTGATCGCCAGGACAAATAGGTAGTCGCACGAAACTCGGTCCCGTTCCTCACAACTCAACGGCACCGTATCTCGCGTTGCCGCCTGGTAGAGTTGAGTCGAAGTCATTGTCACTCTGTCGAGCGCCATGTCGTTGCTTTCTCCCAGCGGGTCGGTTCTGCATTGGATCGTTTGAGATGCCGTGCTCCGACGGATCACGTCGCTCCAACCCTCTAGGCGAGCCTCCGCCCCTGCATGACGTTGACAATCAGCACTACGAGCGCAACGACCAACAGAAGGTGAACCAGGCCGCCGCCAACGCCGAATCCGAGTCCCAATGCCCACATCACTAGCACGATAAGCAGGATGGTCCACAACATAAGTCACCTCAAAATTGGAGGAAGTATTAAAACGTTTCAGGCAATCACGTTCGAATTGGCAATTCACGCTCCGCTTCGAATGAGTTACCGATGTAGTTGGCGTGCCAATTCACGATCTTCTCTTACCCGGATTGACACGCTACTTGGCTTCGTCCGTGGCCTTGCCCCTAAGCTCCGTTGCCTTTTCCCGCACTCTCTGCGCATCTTCTTTCAGTTTGTCCTGGTCGAGCGTCAAACTCACACCGACCTGTTGGGTCGGGGTCTCGCGGCGATAGCTCGACGCGTTAAACCATCCTCGATAAAAGCCAAACCCGACCACGCAGAGTGTCAGGGCCAGCAGCACCTTCCAAAATGCACTTTTCACGATTGGTTCACCTTTGCCGGGCTCTGCCCAAGCTTTCAAAAATCTCGAATCGAACACGCTGCGACGCTATGCAAGGAGCGAGGGCGCTGCGGATACCCCGAGCGGCGGTAGCGCAATCTCGTTTTGATTGTCGCGCGACAATGCGGAGTGATGCAACGCAGCGCCTCGTCCGCCTCTGCGATCCTTTGTCGCGACCGATCGCTCCGTTTTGTTGAGCACTCTCAGTTGTGCGCTATTAGGTAACTGGTGCAGCGGCATCGAGGTTCGGGCTGTCCAATTCGCCGTTGCCATAGATGCGCTCCCACACTTCCGCGCGATGGACTGGGACCTGGGGATCGACGTCGAAACCCAGCTTTACCTTCTCACCTCGAATTTCGAGGACTTTGACTTTCAAAAGGCTTTGAAAACGGTCGGACCCTCCGACCACAACCGACTCCTGGAGTTTTCTCGTCAAGACCAACATCGCAAAACCTCCGTGCCTCATACCTGACCGTCTCGCCCGCTCCCGCTCCAGGTGCCGGCAGTTACGCTGTCGGCGAGCAGGAAAACTTGCACCACCGTGCCGGTCGCGAATACTTTCACGACGGCGCCAATACTCGGCTCAAATTCGACGGCCGCTTCGCGTACGTCGACGCCGATGATTCTCTTGATCTCCTGCCGCAGCGCGTCGGAGGAGTTGTTGAACAGTTGGCGGTAATACTCTTGCACCCTCGCGGCACCGCCCGGACTCCCTGCCAGCGCCAACTCGGCCGGCGACAACGCGCCATGAAGCGTGATCACCAGTGTGTCGCCACTTAGCACCACGGTTACCGAGCGGGGCAAGTTGCCTGTCCGCCGCCGTTCGAAATCGCAGGCTGCTAGGGCAACCTGTTTCGCCATGTCCGAACTGGAGCTATCCATCTGTACCCTCGTTGGGGTTGCGGCCGTCGCACACCACCAAAACAAAAAAGCCGA
>JBBDYK010000010.1:0-9736 GCA_040901665.1 Pirellulales bacterium
GGTGGCAGCTTCCCATTTCGCGACATCGGTTTACGACCAGACCTCGTTGCCCGCTTCGTGCCCCGGCATCCGGCCATTGTACCATCCGCCCATGAACCACATCCTTCCGTCGAACGCCAGGCTCATCGACAGATCGCTGTGCCGCCAGGCCGCCTCGGGCGTGACCTGCGTCCAAGTCTTGCCATCGGCCGAGCTCCACACGTCGCGCGGCGCCGGCTTGAACGAATCGAACCAGCCGCCGAAGATCCACATGCGATCGCCGTAGACCACTTCCCCTTGGCTGTCCCGCTGCTGCCAATGGGCATGCTCGGCGACCTGCACCCAATTGAGCGCGGGCTTTTGTGCGTGGGCGAATGATACGCTCAACACTACGAAGGATGTCGCCAGCAGTTTCAAGGCGAGCTCGTTATTCATCGTGAGAATCGTCTGGAGTGGGGTAGCGTGCGGGACAACATCGATCGTTTACATGACGTGTGGCACATTTTACTCGCGCCGCGCGAGGACAATCAACGCTGCTGCGGTTTTCGAGCGACGCACGTGCTTGATTGTGCCCCGCTTCCAGCCATTTCGGGCGACCGCCGTTATCCAACCCCGTGAGCCCAGGGCCGCAGTGCGCGTAGCAGCGCGCCTTCGAGCGTTGGGTACTTGAAGTTGTAGCCGGCCTGCTCCAAACGCTTGGGGCGCACTCGCTGGCTCGAGAGCAGCAGCTCGTCGGCCATTTCGCCGAGAGCCAGCCGGGCGGCGAATGCCGGCAGCGGAAAGATGGTCGGCCGCTGCAACACGCGGCCCAGCGTCTTGGTGAATTCATGATTCGTCACCGCGTGAGGCGCCACCACGTTCACAGGGCCCGACAGCGCCGGATTCGTGACGCACTCGATCAGCACGTCGATCGCGTCGTCCAGTCCCACCCAACTCATATACTGTCTGCCACTGCCAATCTTTCCACCCAGGCCCAGCTTGAACGGCAGGAGCATCTTGGCCAGTGCTCCGCCATCGCCGCTGAGCACGACGCCGAATCGCGTCATCACCACGCGGCAGCCGGCGCTGGCCGCCGGCTGGGTGGCGGCCTCCCAATCGCGACATACTCCGGATAAGAAGTCTCCGCTACCGGCGGGGCTGTCCTCGTCCAACAGCTCATCACCCCGATTACCGTAGATGCCGATCGCCGACGCGTTCACCAACGTCTTCGGTCGCCCGTCCGGTTGGGCAAGCGCCGCGGCGATGGTGCGCGTTCCTTTGAGGCGACTGGTGCGGATGGCATCTTTCTGCTTCGCGGTCCAGCGTCCGCCGGCAATGCTTTCGCCGGCCAGGTTCACCACGGCATCCGCATCGGCCAGCGCTGCCGGATCGAGTTGCTGCTCGGCGGGATTCCAATAGACGTTGCCGCCGACGGCCGCCTCGCGCTTGCGGACCAGCCGGCAGACGGTGTGGCCGGTTGCGCCCAACGCGACGCACAATCCCGAGCCGATCAGACCGCTGGCGCCTGAGACATAGATTTTCATGCTCCGCCCTTCCAAGCTGCGAGTTGAAACACGCGCTGGGCATTGCCGTAGAGAAACTTGGCCCGCACCTCCGGCGGCAGCCCCAGTCCCTCGACCTGCTCGACGGCCTTGGCCAGCGAGAGCTGCGGAAAGTTGGTGCCGAACAGCACCTTGTCGCTGCCGTAAGTTTTCATGTAGTGAATCAATTGCGGCGGGTAGTAGCGGGGCAGGTACGCCGACGTGTCGATGAATACGTTGTCGTGTTTCCACGCGACGCCGATCATCTCGTCAGTCCAGGGATGCCCGATGTGGCCGCCGACGATCGTCAGCTCCCCAAAGGTGAGCGCCACTTCGTCCAGGTAGGGCACCGGCCGGCCGGTTTCCGAGGGCATGAGTGGTCCGGTGTGCCCCACTTGCGTACAGAAGGGAATTCCCAGCTCGATGCACTTCACGTACAAGGGGAAATAGAACTTGTCGTTCGGCGGGCGGTTCCACAGCCAGGGCACGATTCGTAGCGCCTTGAAGCCCAGCTCGCGCACGGCACGGTCCAGCTCGCGCACCGCGGCGACGGGTTTTTCCAGATCGACGGTTGCCACGCCGATGAACCGTTCGGGATAAGCCCGCGTGTAGACGGCGATCTGATCGTTCGTGGCGATCCATTGCCCCGGCCGGCACCAGGCACAGAGCAACAGCCGCGCCACGCCCGCGGCATCCATCAGCTCCACCAACTGCTCGGGCGGCAGCTCCTTTCCCAGCATATGGGCCGAGCCGGATCGCTCGAACAGCCGCACGACCTCGGGCACCGCGGCCGCCCGCAGCACCGGCTGCGCCCAGGCGTCGATGATTGGTTCGTTGGGAGAAACCGTCATGGTCAGATTACGTCGTCAGGCAATGTGGTCGCTGCGAGCCATTTCGCCATGAATTTCAAACCGCTTTTCGGCTGGCATTATAGCGAACTTGCGCGCCGATGCCGCTCAATCGGCCGCGGATTGACAGCTAGTTCCGTGTTGGAGGCAACGGCGCTACGGATTAAAATGGATTCGAGGCGCGACCTGAGTCACCCGAGTGCCAACTCGGTTTTTCTGGTTTGCGGCGAACCAAGGGCAGCGATTAAAGGGGCGTTTATGAGAACATTTCGCATCCCACTGCGGGTCGTTTTCTACAAAGAGGAAGGGCGTTGGGTTGCGCACTGCCTGGAATTCGACGTCTGCGGCGACGGACGGTCGAAAGAAGCTGCACTTGAGTGCCTTGACGAGAGCATGAAACTGCAAATCGAAGACTCGCTGGCGCACAACAATCCTCGCAATTTGTTCTCGCCCGCCCCCAGCGACATTTGGGAAAAGTTCTTTGCAGGCACGGATGTCACTGTCGGGGCCTTGCGGTTCGTAGCCAAACCGGCCGATCACCTCACCTTCGAGCATTTTGAGTATCGAGAGTATGCCGACGACGATATGTTGGCCCTGCCGGGTTAGGTCCATATGGCCAAAGTCCGCCTGAAGCTCGACGAGCTGCGCAGGATACTCAAGAGGTTCGAAATCGAGGAGGATGTCAGTCGTGGCAAGGGCGGCCATACGCTCTTTTGGAAACAGTTTGAGGACGGTCGGTATTCGTACCCGGTTCCGAACAAACGAGATGTGCTTCCTTGCTATGTGAAGGGCTGTCGCAAAAAGTTTCGGCTGCTTCCCAAGGACGGAGTCACGGACGATGATTTTTTCGGGCGCTAAGCCTTGCGTAACACTTCGTGTTCACAGGGCATTTTCAAGGGACTGCTGGTCCGTTCGTGCTCCAAACCGGCCTGTGCTGGTGGCGATCCAATGGGCAGTCCGCCACCGAGGTTCCTGCCCGCCAAACGCCCCCTTTCCCATCCGCCTCGCTCATGCGATATTCGGCGTTTCGATTGACGTCATGCGGCGGAGAATCTGGATATGGCAGAGCGCGTTTTCAATTTCTCGGCGGGGCCTGCGGTGCTGCCGGTTGCGGTTCTCGAACAGGCCGCGCAGGCCGTGCTGGAAATGCCAGGGCAGGGCATATCCGTCCTCGAGCTGAGCCACCGCTCCAAGCCCATCGACGCCGTGCTGGCCGAGGCCAAGCAACTGTTGACGGAGCTCTTGGGGATCCCGGCCGGCTATAGCATCGTATTCCTGCAGGGTGGCTCCAGCTTGCAGTTTTCGATGGTGCCGATGAATTTGCTGCGCGGCGCCGGTGCACCGGCCGACTACATCATGACCGGTTCTTGGGCCAGCAAGGCCCGCGACAGCGCCAAGCTCGAAGGCGAAACGCACGTGGCCTGG
The DNA here is from genome assembly GCA_040901665.1 of Pirellulales bacterium. Taxonomy (GTDB): domain Bacteria; phylum Planctomycetota; class Planctomycetia; order Pirellulales; family PALSA-1355; genus JTS-RE94. The sequence continues at coordinate 3,773 of JBBDYK010000010.1, forward strand.
GACGGAAAGTCCACGAAGTATTCCTGCATGCCCAGCACGGCCGAGCTCCAACTGACGCCCGGCGCCGCCTACGTTCACATGACGGCCAACGAAACCATCCAGGGCATCGAGTTCACGGGCCAGCCCGAGGTAGGCGACGCTCCGCTGGTAAACGACGTTTCCAGCAACTTCCTTTCGCGCCCCATCGACGTGGCGAAGTATGGCCTGATCTATGCCTGCGCGCAAAAGAACGCGGGCATTGCCGGCATTACTGCCGTGATCCTGCGCGACGACCTGCTGGAGCGCGTGCCCAAGGATCTGCCGCCGATGCTCGACTTCAAGCTGCAGATCGAGAACGACTCTCGCTACAACACGCCACCGGTGTTTGCCCTGTATGTGCTGCTGTTGGTGTTGCGATGGCTGAAGAACGACATCGGCGGGCTAGCCAAGATGGCCGAGCTTAACCGCGCGAAGGCCAAACTTCTTTATGACGTGCTCGATGCTCAGCCCGAGTTCTATCGCGGCCACGCCCGGCTCGACAGCCGCTCGCAGATGAACGTCACCTGGCGGCTGCCCAGCGAGGAACTGGAAGCCACCTTTCTCAAGCAATCCAAGGAGCGTGGATTGGTGGAGCTCAAAGGCCATCGCTCGGTCGGCGGCATCCGCGCCAGCATCTACAACGCCATGCCGGCAGCCGGCGTCGAAGCGTTGCGCGACTTCATGCTCGACTTCCATAAGCAGCACTCATCCTGAACGGTGGTTTGCCGCATGCTGTGCCGCGCGGAGGCGCAAATCGTGCCTTGAGGGACTACTGCTGCGGGGTATGATGAGCACTCGGCTAGCGCGTTCGACGCGCCGACCGGATTCGCGCGCGTATAATTGAGCCATCGAGCACGCGCCCTCGCTCTTGGAGAAAGATCGTGACATGGAGACTCAACTGGTAGTCATTGGCGGCGGTCCCGGGGGTTATGCCGCCGCGTTCCTGGCGGCCGACATGGGCCTGGAAGTCACCATCGTCGAGGCGGATCCGCGGCTGGGCGGCACCTGCCTGCTCAAAGGCTGCATTCCCTCCAAAGCCCTGCTGCACGTGGCCCGCGTCATCAGCGAGAGCCGCGAGATGGGAGAATGGGGCATCAAGTTCGAGCCGCCGGCCATCGACATCGACGGCGTTCGCGCGCGCAAGGAGAAGGTCATCAGCACGCTTTCCGGCGGACTGAAACAGTTGGCCAAGAAGCGCAAAGTGACCGTGATCAACGCCCGCGCCACGTTCGAGAACTCCACCACGCTCAAGCTCGAAGGAGGCGACTCCGCCACCTATAGCGATTCGACGCTCACCTTCGAGCACTGCATCCTGGCCACGGGCTCCGTTCCTGCCATGCCCAAAGCCTTTCAATTGAAGACCGACCGTGTGATGGACTCCACCGGCGCCCTGGAACTGGCCGACGTGCCCGAGAGCCTATTGGTGATTGGCGGAGGTTACATCGGGCTCGAGATGGGCACGGTCTATGCCGAGCTCGGATCGAAGGTGAGCGTCGTCGAGCTCACGCCCACACTCTTGCCCTTGTGCGATCGAGACCTGGTCAAGCCATTGCAGGATCGCTTGAAAAAGTTGTTCGCCGGCATCTACTTGGAAACCAAAGTGACGTCGCTGGCCGACAAGGGCGACTCGATCGAAGTTGGCTTCGAGGGCTCCGACGGCGCGCGCACCGAATCGTTCAGCCGCGTGCTCGTCTCCGTCGGCCGAAGGCCCAACAGCGCAGGCATCGGACTGGAAAACACCGAGGTCGAGATCGACGAGAAGGGCTTCGTCATTGCCGACGAGTTCCAGCGCACGGCCGATCCGCATATCCTCGCCATCGGCGACGTGGCCGGCGAGCCCATGCTCGCCCACAAAGCCTCGCACCAGGGGAAGGTTGCCGTCGAAGCATTGCTTGGCGAGCCGGCCGCCTTTCAGCCGTTGGCCATTCCCGCGGTTGTTTTTACCGATCCGGAAATCGCCTGGGCAGGGCTCACCGAGGAACAAGCCAAGGCCGAGGGCATTCCCGTCGAAATCGCCAAGTACCCGTGGGCGGCCAGCGGGCGCGCCATGGCACTGGGTCGCACCGAGGGTTTCACCAAGCTGCTGATCGATCCCGAGAGCGAACGAATTCTTGGCGTGGGGATCACAGGGATCAATGCGGGCGACATTCTGACCGAGGCGGTCGTGGCGATTGAAATGGGCGCCACGGCCCGCGACCTGGCCGAGTCGATTCATCCGCACCCCACGCTTAGCGAGACGCTGGCGTTTGCCGCCGAATCGTTTCTCGGCACGGCCACGGAAATCTATCGCCCGCGCCCTGCGCAGCGCACCTAGACTCACGAAATCGAACGCTCGGCATAGCCCAGGGGATTTGGCTCGGCATTAAACTGTGGAAAACGGCGGAACGGGCTGTGTCGTATGGACTTACAGCCCTTTACCAAATTTGCGAACTAAACGATAATCAAGCGGTGCCGATCGGAGCCCTCGTGTGCTTCGGCTGTGTCACCGCCGCCCGCCGCACCGTGCCAAAACGTCAATTGCCCTCCGCCTGGGAGCCCTGCTATGGCGCAAGCCGATACGATTCCTTCTCGTGCCGATGATTCCGATCCGTTGGAAACCGCCGAGTGGGTGGAATCGCTTCGTAGTGTGCTGGAGAACCAGGGGCCCGAGCGCGTCAGCTTCCTGCTCGGCGAGCTGAGCGCCGCGGCCCATCGCGATGGCGTCGAGATCCCTTTCACGGCGACCACCCCGTACATCAACTCGATCCCGGAAGATAAGCAGCCCCCCTATCCGGGCAATCGCGACCTGGAACGGCGCATCAAGAGCATCATTCGCTGGAATGCCATGGCGATGGTGACGCGAGCCAATCGGGCGCACGACGGCATCGGCGGCCATATTTCCACGTTCGCGTCTTCGGCCACGCTGTACGAAGTCGCCTTTAATCACTTTTTCAAGGGCAAGGGAGACGACTACTCCGGCGACCAGGTCTACTTTCAGGGACACGCCTCGCCCGGCATGTATGCGCGGGCTTTTTTGGAGGGCCGGATCTCCGAGGAAAACCTGGTCAACTTCCGCCAAGAGATGGCCCCCGGCGGCGGACTGTCCAGCTATCCTCATCCCTGGTTGATGCCGGGCTTCTGGGAGTTCCCCACGGTCTCGATGGGCTTGGGCCCGATCATGGCCATCTATCAGGCCCGCTTTAACAAGTATTTGCACGATCGCGGCATACGCGACACCAGCGGCCAGCACGTGTGGGCCTTTTTGGGCGACGGCGAAACCGACGAGCCCGAGTCGCTGGGCGCGATTACGCTGGCAGGGCGCGAGAAGCTCGACAACTTGATCTTCGTCATCAACTGCAACCTGCAGCGCCTGGACGGTCCCGTGCGCGGCAACGGCAAGATCATCCAGGAGCTCGAAGGCATCTTCCGCGGCGCCGGCTGGAACGTGATCAAGGTCGTGTGGGGCGACAATTGGGATCCGCTGCTGGCCAAGGACAAGCATGGACTGCTGGTCAAGCGCATGGGCGAAGTGGTCGACGGCGAATATCAAAAGTACACCGTCATGCCCGGCGACTACATTCGCGAACACTTTTTCGGCAAGTATCCCGAGCTTTTGCAGATGGTCCGCCCGCTGTCGGACGAGGACCTCAAGAAGCTGCGCCGCGGCGGCCACGACCCGGAAAAGGTCTACGCGGCCTATCAGGCGGCTGTCGAGTGCCAGGGCAAGCCCACGGTCATCCTGGCCAAGACCATCAAGGGCTATGGCCTGGGCGAAGCGGGCGAAGGCCGCAACGTCACGCATCAGCAAAAGAAGCTCGGCGAGAAAGAGCTGCGTGAGTTCCGCAGCCGCTTTGGCATTCCCATTTCCGATGAAGAAGTGGCCCAGGCGCCCTTCTATCGACCGGCCGAGGACAGCGAAGAAATCCAATACTTGAAAGAGCGCCGCCAATCGCTGGGCGGCTTCGTGCCGCAGCGCTCGACCAGGCCGGTGCGCACCGAAGTGCCGCGCATTGACGACTACAAGGAGTTCGTGCAGGGCAGCGGCGACCGCGAGGCTTCGACCACGATGGCCTTTGTCGGCTTGCTGTCCAAGTTGCTCAAGGACAAGAAGATCGGCAAAGTCATCGTGCCGATCGTGCCCGACGAATCGCGCACTTTCGGCATGGAAGGACTATTCCGCCAGTGCGGCATCTATTCGCACGCGGGGCAGAACTATGAACCGGTGGACGCCGGCATGTTGACCTACTATCGCGAAGCCAAGGATGGCCAACTGCTCGAAGAAGGCATTACCGAAGCCGGCGCCATGTCGTCGTTCATTGCCGCCGGCACGGCCTACTCGACGCACGGCATCAACATGATTCCGTTCTTCATCTATTACTCGATGTTCGGCTTCCAGCGTATCGGCGATCTGATCTGGGCGGCCTCTGACATGCGGACCAAAGGCTTCCTGATCGGCGGCACCGCCGGCCGCACCACGCTGGCAGGCGAGGGACTGCAACACCAGGACGGACAAAGCCTGCTCAATGCGGCAGCTTTCCCCACGGTGCGGGCATTCGATCCGGCGTTCGCCTATGAAACCACGACCATCGTCCTCGACGGCATGCGACGCCTATATGAGGAGGGCGAGGAGGCGATCTACTACATCACCGTCGAAAACGAAAACTATGCTCATCCGCCCATGCCCGAGGGCGTCGAGGAAGGCATCATCCGCGGCATCTATAAGGTGGCCAGCCGGATTGCCGGCGAAGGCAAGCCCGTCGTGAAGCTGTTCGGCTCCGGCGCCATTTTGCGCGAGGCGTTGCGGGCGCAAACCATCCTGGCCGAACAATTCGGCGTTTCGAGCAGCGTGTGGAGCGTCACCAGCTATACCGAGTTGGCCCGCGAAGCGCAAGCGGTGGAGCGCTACAACATGCTGCACCCCACCGAACAGCCGCGGCAGTCGTACTTGGAAAAGGTGCTGACCAACGAGCCCGGTCCGATCATTTCGGCCAGCGACTACGTGCGGGCGCTGGCGGAGCAGATTGTGCGCTACGTGCCCGGCCCCGGATTCTTCACGCTGGGGACAGATGGCTTCGGCCGCAGCGAGGATCGCACCGACCTGCGACGTCATTTCGAAGTCGACGCCGAGTCGATCGTGGTGGGCGCCTTGTACCAACTTTCCAAGCAAGGCGAGGTCGAGCCCAAGACCGTCGCCGACGCGATCGAGAAGCTGGGCATCGATCCGGAAAAGATCGATCCCTTGTCCGCCTGAGCCGAGTTACCGGCGGCGACGCATTCCCTTACCCGAAACGATCAACCACGGCCCCCGAGCCGATAGCCGCGAAACCGGTGATTCATGGCCACAGAGTTCAAGGTGCCCGATCTGGGCGAAAACGTTGACGAAGGCGACATCGTCAGCGTGATGGTCAAGGAAGGCGATGAGATCCAAGCCGAACAAAACGTGATGGAAATCGAGACGGGCAAGGCCGTCGTCGAGTTGCCTTGCCCCATTGCCGGCCGCATCACCAAGGTTCACGTCCAAAAGGGCTCCAAGGTCAAAGTCGGCGATCCGCTGTTAACCGTCGAAGGCGCCCCCAGCAAGGCCGGCGACAAAGTGCAGTCGTCCAAGGCCAAGGATGACGGCAAGAAAAAGAAATCGCAGCCCAAGGCCGAGAGCGAGAAGGAATCGCGTCAAGCGGAAGCGGACGAAATTGCCGTCGACGACGCGGCGGCCGAGGAACAAGACGCCGCCGCAGCCGAACAGAAAAAGCCCGCCAAGAAGGGCTCGGATGGGCTGGAGAAGAAAGTCGGCGCCAAGGCCCGGCCGGCCGCTCATGTTGGCGCGGCAAGCTCGGTGGTGGAAGCCGCGCCCACCGGCAAGACGCCGCCGGCCGGTCCTGCCACGCGGCGGTTGGCGCGCGAGCTGGGCGCCGACCCGGCGGCGATCAAGGGCAGCGGACCCCACGGTCGCATCACCGAGGACGACGT
>JBBDYK010000011.1:0-9735 GCA_040901665.1 Pirellulales bacterium
TGGCCAGCGAAGCGGTGCGCCGCGGCGGTTGGGGAATGCTCCCGCCCGAGTCGCAAAGGGATGCGACGTCGGCGAGTCGAATCGCCGTAACCGCAGTCGTACCAGATAGCGATGCAATGCAACTCAGGCGACCGTCGTCGCGGACAGTGCCCGGCGAAACGAAGGCGGATCCCGCCATGGTCGATGGCCATTGGCCCGAGCACCAGATTCACGAGCCGTTTACGCGCGAGTCCCAGACGCCGACCGCCGCGCAACCCATGCTGGTCTCCGCGCTGGTGTCCGCGGATTCTCACACGACGCCGAGGCGCGACTTGCTGATCGGTCTGGCGGCCGCGATGTGGTTGGCGCTCAGCGTGCTGCTCGTTTGGCGACTGCTGCGCGGAGTGATCGCCGGCAACCGCGTTTTGCACTCGGCCGCTCCCTGCGACGAAGCGGCCGTGCTGGCCGCCTTGGCGGCTGCTCGCGATCGCCTCGGCATGAGTCACGTTCACGTCGACGTCTATCAATCGAGCGCAGTGCGTTGTCCGATGATCTGGTGCTGGACGGCGAATCCCCGGCTGCTGTTGCCCCTCGACTCGGCGCGCGACTGGACGGTCGCGATGTGGACGCCCGTGTTGTGTCACGAGCTGGCGCACTGGAAGCGGCGCGATCATTGGTCTGCCCTCGTCGCGGAACTGGTCTGCTGCCTGATGCCCTGGCAAGGTTTCGCCTGGTGGGCAAAGCGCCGGCTGGAACACGCCAGCGAGCAAGCCTGCGACGATTGGACCGTGGCCGTCGGCCACTCGGCGGTCGACTACGCCGAAACGCTATTGGGACTGGTGGCCCAAGCCGATCCGCCGCTGGCGCTGGCCGCGCTGCGCCGCCGTTCGGGCCTGGCCGGTCGCATCCACCACCTGCTCAGCCAGGCTGTGCCCCATCCGCGCCTCGGGCGCACCTGGGCAATCGCAGTACTATTGGTCGCCATCCTGTCGATCGGCATCACCGCCGTCTGCCAGCGCGGCGTCGCCCGCGCGGCTGCGCCAAAACCCGCGGCCTCGCCCGCCGACGAAAAAACGACGACCGCCGATGACAAAACGACTGCGAGCAAACCCGCCGACCAGAAGCCAAACGAGCAGACGAAACCCGCGCCCATCGCAAACGATGGGGCCAAGCCAGCAGAGGGCATGAAGAAAGAAGGCGCTCCGCAAAGCACCGACGCCGGCGGCACGCCCATTCCGCCCGTGCCCGCCGACGACGAGGCCGGCGACAAACCCTCGCACTACCCCGTCGTCGGACGCGTGGCCGATCTCGACAACCAACCCATCGCCGACGCCGACGTCTACTGGGAGATCCGCCAGCGCAAGCCCGACGGACAATTTGATCTTGATTGGCCCACGACCCACGTCGTCGCCCACACCAAGACCAACGACCAAGGTCTGTACAAGCTCGACGCCGAATTGGTGCACAACAATGTGGCCGCCAGCTACCTCACCGTGCGGGCGGTGGGATTCGGCGTCCACTCCATGAACCAGAACCTCACCGCTTTGACGCCGCACAACTTCGAGCTCTGGCCGTCGTATCCGGTCGAAGGCACCATCTTTACTCCCGATGGCGAGCCGGCCGTCGGTGCCCGTGTGATGATCACGTCCATTCAACGCGGCTCCAGCAGCCAGGGAACCGACGAACCCCGCAAATACGATTACTTCTATCTCGGGATTGCCAGCGAAGAAACTCTGGCTGACCCGCCGCGACCTTATTGGCCCCAACCCGCCTTCACCGATGCAAGGGGCAAGTTTCGCATCGAGGATGCCGTTCCTACTAAGGCAATCTGTTACCTGCAAGTTCAGGCGGAGGACTTCGCGCTCACGCCGCTGGCCGTTGGACATTCCGATTCGCACAAGCCCTTGCTCGAGCAGGTCTATCGCGAACCGGGCTTCACGCTGGTGCTCGAAACGCCGTATGTCGTTGATGGCCGCTTCCTGGATGAGAAAACCGGTGGGCCAATCGCCAACGCGCGCATCGAAGTGCAACCCTACAACAATAGCAACTCGACGAACAGCAACAAGATCTACGCCACCAGCGACGCCGACGGTCGCTACACCATGCGATTCGGATCGGCCGACATCTATTTCATCAAGATCTTCACACCGCTCGGCTATCCCGCCGTGCAGCAATCCTTCAGCTCGCGCCAGGTCAATCAACTGGCAGGCGCCGACCGCAAGCTCAAGTACGAAGTCAAGCTGCGACCCGGCATCTTGCTCAAAGGTCGCGTGGTCGACGCCACCTCGGGTACCGGCGTCGCCGGCGCGCAGGTCTACTATAAGCCCGAGTCCGGACGCAAGCTGGGCGTCAACGACGAGTTCTTTCCCGTCACCACCGCCGACGACGGCACCTTCGAAGCCACGGCTGTCGACGGCAAGGGCTTTCTGCTGGTCGATGCGCCCGGCAGGGAATTCTATCGCCTGACCGTCCACGATCCTCGCATCGTGCGCTATCGCGAGGCCATCTATCCGCACGGACTGCTGGAAATCGATGTGCCGAGCGAGGGCTCAAGCGAGCCGCTGGTGATCGCACTCAAGCAGGGACCAGAGTTGGTGCTTCGCGCCTTGGATCCCAACGGAAATCCCGTCAAGCACCTGCGCGCCGCTTGTCCCGAGTCGCACTACGATGTCTTCTTCAGCGGCGATGAGCACCAAAACGGCACCTTCGCGCTGAAAGCCGCCGAGCCCGGCCGCAAGTATCGTGTCTTCCTGTCGTCCGAGGACGCCAAGGCAGGCGGCGTATTCGAAGTTGAAGTGCCGGCCGACGGCAAACCCATCGACGTCAAGCTGGAGCCCTGGGCCACGGTCAAGGGCCGCTATGTCTACGACGGCGGCGCTCCCGCGCCGGAAGTGACCAACTTCACGCGCTTCCGCATCTATCCGGACAAGGTGCCCGACGGCAATGCAGTGCTCAACCTGCCCTTCTACGACAACTTCTCGGGCCACATGCACGTCAAGCGCGTCACCGACGCCGAAGGCAACTTCGAGCTCGACGGCCTCATCCCCGGCGCCTTCATCTACTTGAACTTGAACAACGATTTCGCCGGCGGCAAGCGCAACTACGAAGTCGGCATCCTCAAGCCCGGCGAAGTCAAGGAACTAGGCGAACTGGTCATCCACGCCAACCGATGAGCCATCTCATGCAAGAAAACCGCTGGCCCCACGATCCGGCCGCAGCCTGGCTCGCGTATGAACCGAATCCGCAGGATCCCTGGGATCTGGCCAAGGTGCTGCGACTGCATCGCCGCGCCGGCTTCGGCGCCACTTGGGCCGAGGCGCAGCGCGACCTGGCTGACGGCCACCAGGCCGCCATCGCCCGCATGCTCGACGGCGCGCCGCTGGGCCCCGATGGCCGTCCGGCCGCGGCGATCGATGCGTTCACCGGCGCCATGTTCGAATCTTATCGCACCAGCCCCAGCGCCCTCGACCCGATTCGCATGGCCTGGTTCTATCGCCTGATCTTCACCGCCTGGCCGCTGCGCGAACGCATGCTGCTGGCCTGGCACACGCACTATGCCACCAGCGAAACGCGCGTCTATGAAAAGTCGACGCTCATCGAACAGCACCTGAAGCAGCGCGAGTTGTGGCGCTCGCCCGTGAGCAAGCTGCACCTGGCCATGCTGCGCGATCCGGCCATGCTCCGCTGGCTCGACGGCACGTCGAACCTGCGCGGCGCGCCGAACGAAAACCTCGGCCGCGAGTTCCTCGAACTGTTCGCACTCGGCGTGGGCAACTACGACGAATCCGACGTCCGCGAAGCGGCCCGCGCGCTCACCGGCTGGCAATACGTGTCTGAACGCCGTCCACCGCTCAAGTACATGCCGTCGCTGCACGACACGAGCGAAAAGACCGTCTTGGGCCAAACCGGCGCCTGGGCCGATGAAGACCTGGCACGCATCGCCTGCGCGCATCCGGCCGCCACGCAGCGCATCGCCTGGCGGTTGTGGCGAACGTTCATCTCCGACGTCGACGAACCCTCGCCCGAGTTGCTCGAAGGACTGGCAGCGTCGATGCGGGCTGATGGCGACGTCGACGTTGCCCGCGGTCTGGAAGTCTTGCTCCGCAGCCGACTGTTTCATTCGGACGCTTACGCCGGACGGCGCGTGATGAGCCCCGTCGAGTGGACCGTCAGCGTCGTCCGCTCGGGTCAGACCTTTCCGCCGCATCCCAACCTGATCGAAGTAGTCGCCGCGGCCGATCGTATGGGCCAGCGACTGTTCATGCCGCCCAACGTGGCGGGCTGGCCGGGCGGTCTCGAATGGCTCAGCGATCCGGCGCTGGTCGCCCGGCAAAACTTTGCCGCCTGGCTCACCAGCGACGAATCGACGGTGGCGGCCGATCATTGGCAAAAGCTGACCGAGAAGTATGGAGTGCTCGGCGCCGAAGCGGAGCTCGACCTGTGGACGGCCCTGTTCTGGGGTCGCTTGCCCGACGACGAAGAACGTGCCGCACTTTCGGAGCAACTGCGCACCGACGATCCGGCCGCCCGCGCCGCCACGGTGGCCGCGCTCTTAAGCGCCCCGGATGCCCAATTGGCTTAAGGAACAAGTCCCATGCAATCGAGACGTCAGTTCATCAAGAGCGTCAGCGGCGTGTGCGGCGGATGTTTGGGCCTCGGTCAGATTGCGCCCCGCTGGTGGCAGCAAGTCGCCGCCGCGGCCGAATCCTCGACCACCAGTCGCAAGCTGGTCGTCATCGAGTTGCAAGGCGGCAACGACGGGCTCAACACCGTCGTCCCCTTTGCCGACGATGCTTACTATCGGGCTCGCCCCACGCTGGGCATCCCCGCCGGCGAAGTGATCAAGCTCGACGATCACCTCGGCTTGCACCCAGCCATGAAGTCGTGGCAACCGCTGTGGGACGCCGGGCAATTGTCCGTCGTGGAAAACTGCGGCTACCCGCAACCCAATCGCTCGCATTTCGAATCCATGGACATCTGGCACGCCGGACAGCCCGACGTGCGCGTGACCTCCGGCTGGCTGGGCCGCGCTGCCGACAACGCCGCCGCCGGCGAGCTGTGCTACGTCGGCGAAGGCGCCGCCTCGCGCGCCCTCTCCCGCCGACAGCGCAGCGTCGCGTAGCTCGAACGGTTGAGCGACTTGCAACTGCGCAAAGACGCCGTCGCCTTGGCGGCTGCTCCCGGCGCCCGCCGCGGCGAGCTGGCCAGCCTGATCGCCGCGCGACAGCAGCAAGCCCGCGAGCTCTCCATGAAGTTGGGCCAGGACGCTCCCGAGGTCGACCCTGCCGCGGCGACATCAAACCGCCCACTGGTCGAGCGACTGAACCTGGTTCGCACGCTCCTGGAGCAGGATCAGCCGTTTCGCGTCTACTACACGGCGCTCGACGGGTTCGACACGCACGGTCAGCAAGCCGGCACGCATCGCAATCTGCTCGCGCAAGTCAGCGACGCCGTGAGTGGATTCCTCAAGGAGCTCACCGACAAGAAGCTGGCAGACGACGTCTGCGTGTTTCTGTTTTCGGAGTTCGGTCGCCGTGTGAAGGAAAACGGATCGCTCGGCACCGATCACGGCGCCGCGGCGCCGGTGTTCGTGCTGGGAAACCGCGTCAAAGGCGGACTGCAGGGCGGCGTGCCCAACCTCAGCGATCTCGACGACGGCGACGTGCGGCACCAGATCGACTTTCGCGACGTGTACGCCGGACTGCTCGGCGATTGGCTGGGAGTCGACGCCGCCGCCGTGCTCGGTCCGCGCGAAACGCCGGTCAAGCTCTTCGCATAGCAATCAACGTCCGCATCGCTGGGTGCCGCGCGACGAACGATTCACTTACCTTCCACGGTCGCGGCCCCGTCGTGCAACTCGCCCTCGGGCGCGGGCGGGGCCCCCTTGAGCCAGGTGTCGAACAGTCCGGCCTGCCATAGCAGCACCAGCGTCACCATCACCGGCGTGACGAAGCGGATCAGCACTCGCCAGATCGCCGCCATCGCGGGCCCCAGCTTCGGCATGTGTCGAAAGCCGCTCAAGGTGTCCTCGGGCAGCACCAGCCAGCCGGCCGCGATCGCGATCAACAGTCCGCCGATCGGCAGCATGTAGCGCGAAACCAAGTCGTCGAGCCCGTCTTGCAGCGGCGTCGAGCCGACACTCACGCCCATGGCGCAGGCCACGCCCAAACCCCAGATTGCGATCCCCATCCCCCACGCGGCGAGCCAGCGCGGCAGTTTCCATTCGTCGATCAGGTAGGCCACGGTCACCTCGAGCAGCGAAATGGCCGAGCTCCAGGCAGCGAACACCACCAGGCCGAAAAAGACCGGAGCAACGATCCCGCCGCCGGGCATCTTCACCAACAGGCTGGGCAACGTTTGAAACAACAAGCCCGGCCCGGCCGACGGTTCCAGATTGGCCTCGAACACGATCGCAAAGATTACCGTGCCGGCCAACAGCGCCACGATCGTGTCCAGCGCGGCAATGGCCACGCTGTCGCGTATCACGCGCCGCTCTTCTTTCAGGTAAGAGCCGTAGGTGACCATGGCTCCCATCCCCAGCGAGAGCGTGAAGAACGCATGCCCCAACGCCTCCAGTACCGCCGACGACGTCAGCTTGTGAAAGTCAGGGCGAAACAGAAACGTCAGCGATTGATCGAGCCCGCCGGTGTACGCCACGTAGCCGACCAGCGCCACCAGAATCAAAAACAACAGCGGCATCAGCGTTTTGCAGAGAAACTCGATCCCGCGGTGGACGCCCAACGTCACGACGCCGATCGTCAGCAGCATGAAGATGGTATGGCAAATCGAGGCGGTTCTTCCGTTGGCGGCCAGCGTCGTAAAGACCGTGGTATCGCCGAACTCGATCCCCTGGATCCAGCCCAGCGAAAGGGCGAAGAAATAGACCGTCCAACCGGCCACGACCGAATAGAACGCCAACATCAGGAACGCCGCCACGACGGCCAAAATGCCAGTCAGATAGCTAAAGAACTTGCCCACTGCGCCCTTGCTCTGCGTCAAGTTGCGCAGCGCCCCCAGGATGTCGCGGCCGCCGCGCCGCCCGATGATCAATTCGGCATACATCAGCGGCAGCCCCACCGCGGCGATGCAGATCAAATACACCAGCACGAACGCACCGCCGCCGTACTCGCCGGTGATGTACGGAAATTTCCAAATGTTGCCCAGCCCGACGGCGCTGCCGACGGCGGCCATCATGAAGCCGAAATTGCTGCCAAAGCTGCCGCGCTTTGTCGTCTCAGGCTGGCTCATGACGTTTCTCTCCTGCGTGACCAACGAACCGTCGCTCGAACATTCCAATCGCCGCGCCTAGGGCGCCGCGGTTGCGCGGCTCAGTCTACGACGGGCTCGTTCGAGGGGTCAAGCCAAGTGCCAGGTCAACGCGGGCGATCGACTGGTCTTGTCGGTGCCCACGCCCGTAGAATGATCGTCGTTGAAATCCGGCAACTCAAACCCCCCACTACCTGATTCCATGCGACTCACGCTCGTTATCTTTGGCGCCTCGGGCGATCTTACCAGCCGCAAGCTGGTGCCCGCCTTGTATCATCTGTTCCAGAAGGAACGCTTGCCCGACGATACGCGCATCGTTGGCTTTTCGCGCAGCCGCTTTACCGACGACGAGTGGCGCGCTGCGCTGGCCGAGACCACGGCCCAATTCAGCGGTGATCGGTTCGACCGCCAGGCCTGGGATCGCTTCGCGCCCAAGCTGTTTTACCAGCCGGGCGACATCGACCGCAGCGAGGACTTCGACGCGCTGCACGCGCGGCTCAAAAAGCTGGAAGGCGCCGACGGCGTGACCCGCGTCTACTACCTGGCCACCGCCCCACAGTTCTACGAACAGGCCGTCGAGCGGCTGGGCGGCTGCGGACTGGCCGACGAGGTGCACGGGCCGCGGCGGATCGTCATCGAAAAACCCTTTGGACGCGACGCCCAGTCGGCTCGCAGCCTGAACGATGCCGTGCACCGAGTCTTCAAGGAAGACCAGGTCTACCGGATCGATCACTACCTGGGCAAGGAAACTGTCCAGAACATCATGGTGCTGCGATTCGCCAACACCATCTTCGAGCCGGTGTGGAATCGCAACTACGTCGACCATGTGCAAATCACCGTGGCCGAGGAAGTCGCCGTCGGCCGCCGCGGAGAATTCTACGACCAGACTGGCGTGTTGCGCGACATGTTCCAAGGGCATCTGCTGCAACTGCTCACGACCACGGCCATGGAAGCCCCCGTCCGCTACGACGCCGAAGCGGTGCGTGACGAGAAAGTGAAAGTCTTGCGCGCCATCACGCCGCTTTCGACCGCAGATGTCGCCCGCGACACGCTGCGCGCCCAGTACGACGGTTATCGGAACGAGCCGGGCGTGGCCAAGGACAGTCAAACGGCCACCTTTGCGGCGATCAAGCTGGCCGTCAACAACTGGCGCTGGCAGGGCGTGCCCTTCTATTTGCGCAGCGGCAAGACCATGTCGTGCCGCACCACGCAAATCGTGATACAGTTTCGCAGGCCGCCCACCATGGTGTTTGGCACCGGCTCGACGCGCGTCTGCGACGCCAATAAGCTGGTGATCCAGATCCAACCGGCCGAGGGCATTCAACTGCTGTTCGAATCGAAAGTGCCGGACGCCGGCATGAAGCTGCGGCTCACCGAGCTCGACTTCAGCTTTCAACGCGAGTTCGCCGGCGTCATGCCCGAGGCGTACGAGCGCTTGCTGCTCGACGCGTTTCAAGGCGACGCCAGCCTGTTTGCCCGGGCCGACGAAGTGGAATTAGCCTGGGACATCATCGATCCGATCATCGCGGCCTGGGAAAAGAATGGCCAACCGCCGCTCGAAACCTACGAACCGGGCTTCTGGGGACCGACCAACGCCACCACCTGGATCGAAGGCCAATGCCGGCAATGGTTCGACGTCTGCCCGGTGATATCATAGAGACGCCGGCGGCGAACTTGCGCCCGCGCTTTCGAACTCATGGGGTTGACGATCATGCCGTTTTCCGCGCGCTGGATGTTGAGTTGCGTGAGCTTGTTCTGTTGCGCCCTTTCGCTTAGTGTCGCGCTCGCCGGCGACGACGGCGCCAAACCGCCCAATGTCGTCATCATCTTCGCCGACGACTTGGGATACGGCGACCTGGCTTGCTACGGCCATCCGACCATCGCCACGCCGAATCTCGATCGCATGGCCGCCGAGGGTTTGCGCTTCGCACAGTTCTATGTGGCCGAGTGCGTCTGCACGCCCAGCCGCGCGGCGCTGCTCACCGGTCGACTCCCCATCCGCAACGGCATGTGCAGCGATACCCGCCGCGTACTGTTCAGCAATTCCACCGGCGGGCTCCCGCACGAGGAGCTGACGATTGCCGAGGCGCTCAAGTCGAAGAACTACGCCACCGCCTGCGTCGGCAAATGGCACCTGGGGCACTTGCCCAAGTTCCTGCCGATGACGCAAGGCTTCGACGCGTACTTCGGCATTCCCTATAGCAATGACATGCGCCCGACGACGCTGCTGCGCGGCGAGCGCGTGATCGAAGACCCCGTCGATCAGTCCACGCTCACCCGGCGCTATACCGACGAAGCAACCGGGTTCATCCGCCAACACAGCGCGGGGCCGCTCTTTCTCTACTTCGCTCACAACTTTCCGCACGTGCCGCTGTTCGCCTCCGCAGAGTTTCGCGGCAAGAGCCGCCGCGGATTGTATGGCGACGTGGTGGAGGAGCTAGTGTAGTGTCACGTAAATAACGGAACTTATGATTTGGTTGCGGGTTTCAT
>JBBDYK010000012.1:0-9729 GCA_040901665.1 Pirellulales bacterium
GTGTTGCGGAACACCAACACGTCGACGCGGTCGCCCGGCAGAATCAGATTGTTGCTGCCCGTGGCTCCGTCGACGGTGACATGCGCCACGCGATAGCCGGGCGGGATTTCCTTTGCCGCACCGATCGATTCGTCGGGACCCAGCAGCTTGGACGATAGGATCGGCTCGCCGGCATAGATCTTCATCCGGCAGCGTTTGCCCTCCACGTCTTCCAGTCGGGTGAGCGCTCCGGCCGGAACAATGGCTTTGGGCCATTCTTCCAATTTGATGTTTTGCGCCGTCAGTTCATCGGCCGCGTTGATGTCGGCCATCGCGACGAAGACCGGCTGGCGTTCTCCCGAGTCGCCGCCCTGGTTGCGGACATCCATCAATTGACTGATGCCAATCGAGGCAATGAGCCCGCAGCCCAGTGCCACAGCCAATAGAACGATTGATTTGGAGCGCATTGAGTTCTCCCACGCCGTCCGGCTCATCGCCGGCACAATCCCCCCGCCTAACCCGGTTCCCCTATTCGTCTACGACCTGAGCGCTGGACGAAATTCCGGGCCGTCTCACAACAAACATTGGCGTCCGCAGGTAGCAAACTTGATAAAAAAGGATCAAAAAGGCCGTCGCGCGCAACAGTTGATCGGTTCGTCGCTTAGCGCTCCCTGGCGTGACGGTTGCGTTGCACTCCGACAGCGGGGGACTGGCCGGTTGCTGTCAGCATTCCGACGCTCCGAACTGCCGCAGAGAAAATTCGCCACACGTTCTGCGCCAGCAGGGCTGTCGGTGGGGGTGCGGATTCGCGCGCCACCAACGCTGTCCCCTGTGCGCCAATACCCCCAGGTTCAAACTAGGGACGCTGCCACCCCGAGTGGGGCTTAGAGCAACATGCCCGCATATGCAAAATAGGCAATCGTGCCGATCGCGATGGGAATGCCATAGGGCAACAGCAGCATCGAGCTTTTGCGCTCGGCGGCGATGGCCGATAGCTTCTCGGGATCGCGGATGGTGATCATTTCATTCCAAATCGTCAGGCACTGGACGTAGTGCTTTTGCCAGGCGCCGCGGAGCAACACCATCGCCAGCGCAATGACGCCGCCGACGATCGCCGAGACGCAGAACGCGTAGAGTGTGATCGTGCCGCCAACCCAAGCGCCAACGCCGGCCAACAACTTGACGTCGCCGGCGCCCATGCCGCCGATGGCATATAGCGGCAGTAGCAGAGCCAACCCGACCACCGTGCCTACCAGGCTCCAGGCCAGCCCCTCCCAACCGAACGACGCGGCGCTGAACGCCCAGCCGCTGAGAATCATGGGAAAGGTCAGCCAATTGGGGACCTTGAGCTTGTAACCATCAATCAACGCGGCGACCACCAGCGTGATCGTCACCAGCCAGGCCGGCCAATGAGCAAACAGCGAATCGCCGAAGAGGGACGAGTCAATCATTCCAGCATCCTTTGGACAACACGTTGGACGTAGAGGGAGACGCTCGCGAATCGTTTCGTGAAACTACGGCCGAGCCATCAGGAAACCCATCATGGCCACCAGCATGGTCAGGAAGTAACACGCTAGTTGAATCGCGCCGGTCAGTAATTCGGTCGGTAGTGCGGGACACATGGCAATCGTCTCACATCGCGCAATTGCGCGGTTCGAACTTTGGATGAACGGTGGCGCGCCAGGGCACGCCGCTAGAAAAAACCTAGCATGCCGATTGTGAAGGTGCGGCGATTCGGGCGAAATAATTCGCCGTGCGCCGCGTCGACGAGCTTGGCAGGGCCCCCATGAAAGAACCCCTCGGCCCGTGGGAACGGACCGAGGGGTTTGGTTGCTTCCTGATGCAAGCCCGGCGACGATTTCGCGCGAGCTTGCACGCTGCCGCGTTGGCTGATTAGCTGCCGATCGAATTACCGACGTTGGTGAACGTGGTATTAGCGTTGGTGCCGATCGTGCCAATCGCGGTCAAGCACACGATGATGATCAGAGCGAGCATCACGGCATATTCAACTGCGGTGGGACCATCCTCGGAAACGAGGAAACGTTGCATCTTCTTGGCAAGGCTCTTCATAGTATCCTCCGGCAATTTTCGGTCCGCCGCCCGACCTGGGGCCGATGTGCGGATCACGGAAAAGGTTGATTGGGGCTTTCTCCACCGCGGCGCCGTCGCTTTCACGCCGGCGCTCGCCTGCATTGCGGTTTCCTAAGCCCCGAAATCGAATCGCTTGCCTTTCATCTCAAGCTCCGAAGAAATCGGCTCCCTTCGGCAACCGGGCTACCACGCCGCACGTGCGTCGTGGCCCCTTGGCTTTGCGTCCCGGCCTCACGACCGGTTTGCCTTTATCGAGGATGAAACGGCTGCAGGCCTCACACGCAAGAACTTCTGGCGCCGAACGGCTGTTGTTTATTCGCCGGGAAACCGGCACTTCGAAGGGCTTGTGTGCGATGTCCCTGCGGACATCTCGAAAGCCGCGACGCTCTCGCGCCTCGCTTCCGTACTTGAAAACTAGTTCAACTCCCCGGGAAGTCAAATCGCGATCTTTAATAATTCCGGGAAAGTTTTTCCACCGGGCCAATCACCCAGATCGCCGGGCGAAGTCCGTAGTCAAGCACTGCGTGGCGGCGAGCTTCCGTGCCCGCGATCGCGCGCAAAGCGTCCCGTTCACCGCTGCTGCCGCCATATTCGACAAACCACGTTTCCGCGGAACGATCGGAACCCGGCGCCGTCACGCGTTGCCATTGGTCGCTGGTCACCACATGCACGTCCGGCTCGCGAAACGCCAGATAGGCCAACGGCCAGTAACTCCACCACTCGTGGCAAACGATCTCGACGGGCTGCCGCACGTCGCGCTCGGCAAGCACGTATCGCAACGCGCTTTGCTTCAGGTCGACCTCGCCCGTGCGAAAGGTCGCATGCGACAATCCGCCACGTTCCAGAAACGGGCGAAAGTAATTCACGTAATAACTGGCCGGCCACAACCACGCGGCGAGCGCCAAAGCCACGACCAGTCGCCTGCCATCGGTGCGCGAGTCGTCCATCCACCAGCAAAGCCCCCGGCTCACCACCAGGGCGCCCGGCGCGATCAGACAAATTGCATAGCGCTCGAAATGCGGAGACACCGCGCGCGGACCCGCCACGAGGAAAAACGCGGCCAGCATCAACAACCATCCCCAGGCCAGGCACGCGTCAGTCGCGGTGGGAATCGTGACGATCCGTAGCGCGAAGCCCCACAGCGCCCACAGCCCCAGCAGCCCAAAGCCCAAGTTGCAGGCCACGGTCGTGTGCTGATACCAGCCGGTCTCGGGCGTCGCCAACCCAGCGCCCGAGATGAACTGGTAGACCGTCGTGCCGGAAAACAATCGCAAGTAACCGGCGAGAAATGGCCCGATCTCGCGCGGCCCGTTCAAGCGTGCAATCGCCAGCGGCGCGCACTGCCACGCGACCCAGGCCGATAACCCCACCAGCGCGACCAGCAGCGCAAAGACCCAGGTGTTCGCGGGCATTTTGGTTCGCCGCACCGTGCGGCCAAGCCCCTTTCGATGCACATATACAACTGGAACGAACACCAGCGCCAACGCGAACACGTTGGTCGGATGGACGAGAATCGCAGCAGCCGCGGCAAACATGGCGCCGGCGCCGAGCGCCGAGCCGCCCGCGCTGGCGCGCAATCGCACCAGCGGCAGATACATCACCAGCAACGTTGCCGCCAGGCTCTGACTGGCATCCCAACCAAACCGGCTGTACGCAATGTTCACCGGCAACAGCGCAAGAAGCAGCGTCGAGACGCGAGCCGTGCGCAGATCGAACGCGCGGCGGCATAGCGCGTAATTGATCGCCAGCGCCGCCAACCCACTGGCCAAGGCCACCGCGCGCAACGCGACGACCGACGGCGACAAGAAGTAGTGCAGTACCACGTGCGGCAGAAAGTAGAACGGGTTGATCGGATTGCCGGTCGGCGTCAGCCAGGAGATCGACTGCCCGCTGGCCACACGCAATGCCTGCACACCATACCAGGCTTCGTCGCCGTTAATGCCCGGAATGTTGCCCAGGTGCCAACAGCGGAGGAACACCGACACGACCAACAGCGCTAGCCCATTGGTCCATAAAAAGACCGATCGCCGGGAAGCCCGTTGCAGCACTAGCTCGGGAGCAGTGCGAGCTTCGCGGACGATCGTGTCGACGGTTGCCATGGCACGCTAGAGGGAATTCAACATTGCGATTGGTGAGCATCGCAACCATAGGCCAATCGCGTCGCCGAACACAAAGCCTGTCGGCATCGGCGACTTCCGGGATTAGGCGAATTGGGCATGCATTACGGCCACGCGCGGTTCTAGCGGAAGGTATATTTGCCCAACGGGGCGCGACGCTCCGCGTCCCACCGCGTGCTCCCGCTTGCACGGCTTATGACGAACGGAAGGCTGGTATGGATTTTGCCGACGAGGGAATCGCGCGGCTGGCAGCGGCCAAGTCGATTGGCTACCACTTCGGAGCGCAAGACGCCGCGGAGCCTGTGGCGCTGTCCGCGATTGCGCTCGTCGTGTCTGGCCGTGAGTTTTCCGCGGCGCCCTTGTTGCAATGGTTGCTCGAGCGTCAGTCCACCGACGGCAGCTTGGGCATCGACGCGGCCGATGCGACGCCCGGCTGGCCCACCGCTTGGGCAATCATCGCCTGGCACAAAGCCCAAGCGAGCAAACTGGCCGATGCCAAATTCGACGCTGCAATAGCGCGCGGCCTGGAATGGCTGATCGGCGTCGAGGGCGAGCTCATCCAGCGCAACGACACCACCGGTCACGACACCGAGATTCCGGGCTGGCCGTGGGTCCGGGGCACGCACGCCTGGCTCGAGCCAACCGCCTTGGCTCTGCTGGCGCTCAAACACACGGGCCACGCTGCGCACGTTCGCGCCCTTGACGCCGTGCACTTGCTGTACGATCGCATGTTGCCCGGCGGCGGTTGCAATTACGGCAACACCATCATCTTCGGACAAGAGCTGCGCGCGCACGTGCAACCGACCGGACTGGCCTTGCTGGCCCTGGCGGGCGAGCGCGACACTACCGATCGGACGTCGAAGTCGATCGACTATCTGCTCGGCGAACTCTCCGCGCGGACGGCCACCGCGTCGCTGTGCTATGGCCTGTTGGGGCTGGCCGCGCACGGTGCGTTTCCGGCGCAAGCCGAACAGTGGCTCTCGGCCGCCACCGAGCGCACGCTGTCGCGCGATCCGGCGCCCTACAAGTTGGCTCTGCTGGCCCTGGCCCGACAAGGCGCCGTGAGCTCGCTCATTCCCACGGCATTCGACGAGGTGCTGCCGTGACGAACGACCATGAGCCGGCCGGAGCGACCGGCGCCAACGATTCGAAATCGAACGCGATCGATCGGCGCGCATTGCTAATCGCCACCGGCGCGGCGCTGGCCGGGTTGGTTAGCGTGCCACTGGTGCGGCGGGCAATGCGAATGCACGCGCCCGCGTTCGTCGCCCGCAACCAACGCTACGACGGGCCGCTGACCCAAACCATTCGAGACGGCCTGATCGCCACGGGTTTCCAGCCGCTGCAAGTGCGCGGCAAGCGCGTGTTGCTGAAGCCCAACCTGGTCGAGCCGACCCGCGCGTGTCCGCAGATGACAACGCATCCGGCCGTGGTGTTGGCCGCGGCCGACGTGTTTCGCGGCTGGGGCGCCGAAGTGATCGTGGGCGAGGGGCCCGGGCACATGCGCGACACCGAGTGGGCTCTGATCGAGTCCGGACTGCAAGACGCGCTGGACGACGCGCGGCTCGACTTCGCCGATTTGAACTACAGCCAGGTCGGCTGGACCAAGAACCAAGGCGGCGCCAGCAAGCTCCAGGGTTTTTATTTCCCCAGCCAGGTTGTCGAAGCCGATCTGATCGTGTCGCTGCCCAAGATGAAGACCCATCACTGGGTCGGCTACACGGCCTCGATGAAAAACCTGTACGGCGTGATCCCAGGCATCAAGTACGGCTGGCCCAAGAACGTGCTGCACTATGCCGGCATACCGCAGTCGATCTTTGATATCAACGCGTCGTTGCCCAAGACCGTGGCCATCGTCGACGGCATCGTCGGCATGGAAGGCGATGGGCCGATCATGGGGAGCGCCAAGCCGATGGGCCTGCTCGTCATCGGCGCCAATCCCACGGCCGTCGACGCCACCGTGGGACGGATCATGGGCTTTGACCCCTCGCGCGTTGAGTACATGAAATTGGCCGCCAACCAACTCGGGCCCGTCGACGACGACTGTATCGAGCAGCGCGGCGAGCCCTGGCAAAGCGTGGCCAATCCGTTCGCGATCATCGACGACCCGCGGCTGCAAAGCCTGCGCGCCGACGGCGTGCGGGCGACGTAAGGCAGTATCGGAAATCCGCTCATGCACCTCATCGCCACAGAACATCAAGTGGTCGCTGCCCAGCAGCCGGCTAGCGCTGCGCGCCGCGAGCGGCGGTTGGTGGACTGGATTCTGTTGACGGCGGTCGGCTGCTTCGTGGCGCTGGCCCTGCCCTTTTTCCTGGGCCACGTCTACGTGGCGGACGACCTGGGCGAGTTTCATCTGCCGCTGCGCGCCTTTTATGCCCAACAACTGGCCGCCAGCCAGCCGTTCGACTGGATGCCCGGCCTGTACGGCGGCTTCTATGTCACGGCCGAGGGACAACTGGGCGCCTACCATCCGCTGCATTTCGCGCTCTATCGCTGGTTGCCCTTCGGAGCGGCTTTCGACCTGGAGTTGCTCATCAGTTACCCATTCCTGTTTGCGGGCACGTACTTCTTGTTGCAGCACTGGCTTTCGCGGCGCAGTGCTGCCTTGTTCGGCGCATTGGCGTTCACGTTCGGCGGCTTCAATCTGTTGCACTTCGTGCATCCCAACGCGATCGCCATCGTAGCGCACTTGCCGTGGCTGCTGCTGGCAATTGAAGTGGCGCTGTCCGAGACCCCAGGCCCGCGCCGGGCGACGGCGCTATTGGCCGTTGGGCTGCTCACTGCGTCGCAATTGCTGTTGGGGTATCCGCAGTACGTCTGGTTTTCACTGTTGGCGGAAACGGTCTACGCGGTGTGGCGCGCTGTTTCGCTGCGCGTGCCGCTCGTGCGAATCGGCGCGCTACTGCTGGTTGTGCTGTTCGGCGTGCTGGCCGCGGGCGTGCAATGTTGCCAACGTTAGACGCTTTGGGCGACTCGACGCGCCATGTGGCCGAGCCGAGTTTCGCTAATACCGGGGCCCTGCATCCGTTGAACCTGGTGCAGTTCGTGGCGCCGTATCTCTTTCAAGCGCGCGTGGTGGGGCAGAACACCCACGAGTTGGGATTGTATTCCGGGGCCGTGCCCTTTTTGCTGTGTGTGTGGTTGCTCACTCAGCGCGGACGTTGGGGACGATTCGCTCCGCTGGTTTGGGCGGCGCTGGCACTAGGCGGAGCGGCGCTGCTGTTGGCGCTGGGCGAGGCCGGCGGGCTCTATCGCGTCCAGCAACTCCTGCCCGTCGTCAATCGCTTTCGCTTTCCCTGTCGTGCGATCGTGCTCGTGCAACTGGCGCTGGCAACCGGCGCAGCCACAGCGTTCGGGATCCTGTGGCAGCAACATGATGATCGAATGCCGAATTCCTATCGGCGCAGCGACCGCGCTCTGCTCATCGTATTGGCTGTCAGCATTGCACTGGCAGCGTTCGGTCCGATGGTTTGGTCTGACTATGTCGCCGACAACGCTTTGGTGTGGGCCGGACCGGCGCTTATTGGAATCGGCGTCGCGCTGATCGCTCTGGCACAGCGGCAGGTTCGCGGCGCAATGATCGCCTTGGCGCTGTTCACGGCGGTTGACCTCAGTACCTACGGGTTGAGCTACTCTGTCTGGCAGCGTACGTCCGATTTGCAAGAGTTCGCGGCGTCGGCGCCCAGGCCGCCCGGCGAGCCTCACACTCGAGTCGTGGCGGAGGAAGTCGATGGACTGCGAACCGGCAATCGCATGCTATTGGCTGGCATCGCACGCGTGGACGGTTATGCGGGCTTGGAACCGGCAAAGCGGCTCGATTACTCGACGTGTCCCGCTCGCCAGCGGGCCGGCGTCAACTATGTGTTCGTGCCCGAGTCTCGCACGGCAAATACACCCGCTCGCTGGGAAGCCATCTCCGCCACGGCGCCGCGCGCTCGACTCGTCACTCGCACCGAAACGTTCCAGCAAGTCTTTAACCGGCCGTTCGACCTGGGCTTGGTTGCCACCGAACCGCCGCTCAGTCTTGCCGCGGACGGGCCCGGCACGGTCCGCGTGACGGCCGATTCGCCCGGGCATCTGGCAGTGGACTGCGTTGAAGCGTCGCGCCAGTTGCTGGTCACGACCGAAAGTTTCCATCGCGGCTGGGTGGCGCGAGTTGATGGTAGGGTTGTGCCGGTAGTGCGGGTTGACGGTGACTTCCTAGGTTGCGTCGTCGAACCGGGCGATCACCTTGTGGAATTGCAGTTTCATCCGCGGAGCCTGTTGTTGGGACGGTTTGTCTCGCTCGGTGGCCTAGGGTTGTTGTTGTGTGCGTTCGCGCTGGCCGCGCGGCGTCGACCACAACGCCGCGCCTAACCGAGAACTGCCATGCAGCGCTCTGCCCCTAGGGACATCACGATCAGCGTCGTGCTGCCGGTCTACAACGAGCAGGCGATCTTGCCGGAGCTGTATCGCCGCGTGCGCGACGCAGTGGCTTTCACCGGCGCTCGGGCGGAGATCATCTTCGTCAACGACGGCTCGTATGACGACACGCCAGGCGTGCTCGATCAACTGGCGGCCGAGTGCCCGCAAGTCCGCGTCTTGCACCTATCTCGCAACTTTGGCCATCAGCCCGCCGTGCAAGCGGGTTTGGCTCACGCCGGCGGCGACGTGGTGCTGTTGATGGACAGCGACATGCAGGACGCGCCCGAGGCCCTGCCGCGTTTCCTGATCGAATGGTTGGCAGGCTACGACGTCGTGTATGCCGTCCGCTCGCACCGGCAGGAGTTTTGGATCAAACGCTTCTTGTTCGCGATCTTTCATCGACTGCTGGCGGCGATCAGCGACACACCCATTCCGATCGACGCGGGCAACTTCAGCCTGATCGACGCCCGCGTGGTGCGCGAAATCGTGCGGTTGGGAGAGCGCGACCGTTACTTGCCGGGGCTGCGCTCCTGGGTCGGTTATCGCCAGAAGGGCGTCGAGGTGCGACGCCAGGCGCGCTACGACGGCAAACCGCGCGTCTCGCTGCGAGGACTGTTCCGCCTGGCCAAGACGGCCATTTTTTCCTTTTCCACTTTTCCCTTGTTCCTCTTTTCGCTGATCGGCTACTCGGCCTTGGCGGTGTTTCTGGGCCTAAGCGGCTTCTCGTTGTTCTGCAAGCTGTTCACCAGCATGGCCATTCCCGGCTGGACGTCGATGCTGTTGGAGAGCAGCTTCTTCGGCGCGTTGAATGCCTTGGGCATCAGCATGTTGGGCGCCTATGTGGCTCGGATCTACGACGAGGTGCGCGGACGGCCCGTCTATCTGATCGAGCGCGCCGTCAATGACCCGGCAACTGGGAATCACGGTCGTCCGGGCCCGAGTGTCGGCGAAGACCAGGCGCTAGAGCGCGTTTTTGGCGAATCGACCGAGTTGATTGCGATGTGCGCAACGGCCGGCGACGTGCAAGCTGTCGAGCTCGCCAGCGTCGACGGCTATTGAGCATCCACGCAGGATCGCTCGCCGGCTAGCAGCCTGTTGAAAAATGCCTTCGTGGCATTTTTCAACCTCGCCAAGTGCG
>JBBDYK010000013.1:0-9650 GCA_040901665.1 Pirellulales bacterium
GGCGCGGTTCGGCGTGGCCGGCGCGTTGCGACTGGCCGCCGTTTGTCATCTGGGCATGGTCGTGTTGCTGGCGGCGTTGGCCTGGGTGTTTCCGCCCCTGGGATGGATTTATGGCCTGGGTGTGGCGGCCGTGGCCGCGCTTTTGGTCTACGAGCACTGGCTCATCCGGCCCGACGATTTGGATCGCGTGAACGTGGCCTTTTTCAACGTCAATGCCGTCGTCAGCATCGGGCTGTTCCTGGTCGCCAGCCTGGACTTGCTCACGTCGCCTGGCCTGTTACGCTAATGAACGAGGTGGTGCACTGGCATCTTGCCAGTGCAATGGTTCGATTGGATTCTGCCCTGGCAACCCGCCGGTGGCAACTGTGGAGCGCTGAGAAATGATCCGAGCTACCGATCCGACGCTGGCCTCGATTCGCGAAAAAGTCGAGGACGGCCAACGGCTGTCGTTCGAGGACGGCCAATTCCTCTATCGGCCCGACGTCCCGCTGCCCGAGGTGGGCGAGCTGGCCAACCTGGTGCGCGAGCGAAAGAACGGCAACCGCGCCTACTTCAACATCAACACGCACCTGAATCCCACGAACGTCTGTGTGTACCGCTGCGTATTCTGCGCATTTCGTTCGGACCTGCGCAGCCCCAAGGGCTACTTGATGAGCGACGACGAAATCCTCGCCCGCGGCGCCGAGGCCCTGGCTTGCGGCGCCACCGAGATGCACATCGTGGGCGGCTTGCACCATCAAATGAAGTACGACTGGTACTTGAACCTGATTCGCATCCTGCACGACGCCTACCCCCGCTTGCACCTGAAAGCGTGGACCGGCGTCGAGCTGGACTGGTTCGCCCGCATGACCGGCCGCGACATCCGTTCGATTCTGGAAGAGATGCTCGACGCCGGCCTGGGCAGCCTGCCGGGTGGCGGCGCAGAAATCTTTCACCCGGAAGTGCGCGACCGTATTTGCGAACACAAGGCCGACGCCGGCCGCTGGATCGACATCCATCGCACGGCCCACCAACTAGGGCTGAGAACCAACGCCACCATGCTCTACGGCCACATCGAAAACGCCTTCCATCGCGTCGATCATCTGGTTCGCCTGCGGGAATTGCAGGATGAGACCGGCGGGTTCCAAACGTTCATCCCGCTGGCCTTCCACCCCGACAACACCGGCCTGAGCCACATCAAGAAGGCCTCGGGCATCGACGACCTGCGCACCATGTCCGTGGCCCGCTTGATGCTGGACAATTTCGATCACATCAAGGCCTACTGGATCATGCTGGGCGTCGGCACGGCACAAACGGCGCTCGCTTACGGCGCCGACGACCTCGACGGCACGGTCCGCCACGAGCTGATCTATCACGACGCCGGCGCCACCACGCCCGAGGTGCTCAGCGTGGATCACATTCGCCGCCTGATCACGGAAGCCGGTCGCGAGCCCGTCGAGCGCGACACGCTCTATCACCGCGTCGTCCGCGACGGCAGCCACTGGCAAACGGCCGAAGCGCTCACGGCGGGCTGAAACCGACTGTTCAGGGCAGCCGTTTTCGACAACTTCCCGCGCTACTCTCTCCGACTAGGCCACTTGGGAAAAAACGCCCCCGTGCGAGCTCGATACTTGCGGTACGGCTCGCCAAACGTCTCCAGCAGTCGACGCTCTTCGTTCGGCGTTCGCAAGATCAACAGCGTCAGCACCAGCAAGCTCGCCGCGCCGATGGCGGCGCTGGCCGTCAACAGCGTGACCGACAGCATCAACAGCCCGGCGACGACGTAGAACGGATGGCGCACGAGGCGATAAGGCCCGTCGGTGACCAAAGTCGCGCCGCCGCGTGTGGCGACGGTGTCGGTCAGATTCTTCCCCAGGCTCGCAAGCGTCCAGTACATCAGAGCGGCGCACAGCAATCCAACCGCGGCGCCGGCCCAGCGGACTCCATCGGCCAACGGCAGTGCTGCCCACTGCATCCACTCCGGCCGGATCAGATAGGCCAGCGTGAAGAGCCACAGCGCGAGGCCTGCCAGCCGCAACGTCACGGCCAGCGCCACGCCCTCTTCCCGGCGATCAAATCGCTCCGAAGAATGCGCTTGGACCCGATGATAGACGACGACCCCCATCGTCAGCACGAGGGTTGCAAAGAGCGCGATTCGAAACGCACTTTCCGGCGACATGCGGTCGATGCCCTCTGCGACGCCGCGGCAATGAAATGCAAACGCGGATCCTGCTTTAGCCCCGGGTCGATGTCCCGAAGCCAGTTAGACGAGCACCGAAGTTGGTAGTGCCCTATCGCTGCGCCACATAATAGGCCACCGCGGCCACGGCCGCCAGCACCGCGGCGCCAAACAACCGGCTCAGCGCCAGCGCCACGAAGCTGCCGCTAAAGGGCGTCGACAAACCCGAACTGCCCCGCGAAGTCTCCACCCAACCGTTCTCGCCGAGCGCCAATGTCGTCAAGCGCCGCGGGTGAAGCAATGCCACCAGCCCCAGTGCGACAACAATCCCCAGCACGAACCAAACGAGCGGTTCCCAGTGCGATGCGAAGGTGGCAAGAAGCGGCTGCATGGTTTGATCACTTTCCACTTCCATTCTACGTGGGCGCCGTGCCGCGGTGGCCGCCAGCAAACTGGAATCGTCACTCGCCAGTCCGAAATCTGGGTCGACGGAGACGGATTTGCCGGCGAAATAGCCTGCACCGGCCGGAGCGACCCGTGCTGGTCACCTCAGCCGACGTCGCCCAGATCCAGCGACTTGCCATAACGCACCAGCACCATTCTGCGCAGCGCGGCGTGCTCAAGCCCCGTCAGCTCCGGATCCGCGGCCACCATGGCTCGCGCGTCGGCGCGGGCTTCCTCCAGCACCACGGTGTCGCGCGCAAGATCGGCAATTCGCAGCGGCGGCAGCCCGTGCTGCCGCGTGCCCAGCAGATCGCCCGGACCGCGCATCTGGAAATCGAGCTCGGCCAGTCGAAAGCCGTCGCTCGATTCGACGAACGCCGCCAGCCGCTGCCGTGCTTCCTCGGTCGCGGCGTTGGAAAACGCACAGCAATAGCCCGGATAGGCGCCGCGACTGATGCGTCCGCGCAATTGGTGCAGTTGGGCCAGGCCGAAACGTTCTGCCCCTTCGATGGTCATCAAGGTGGCGTTCGGCACGTCGATGCCCACCTCGACCACGCTGGTCGCCACCAGCACTTGCATGTCACCCCGGCGAAAGGCCGTCATTGCCACGTCTTTTTCGATCGCAGTCATGCGACCGTGGACCAGCCCCAGCCGAAAGGCTTCCAATTCGCCGTTGGCCAGCGCCTCGTAAGCCTCGTTGAGGCTGGTGGCCTGTACTTCCTCGGAGCCTTCGACCAGCGGCACGACCACATAGCCTTGCCGCCCCTCGCGCAGCTTCTTGCGAAAGAACTCCCACCAACGCTCGCGCTCTTCCGGCGGCGGCGCATAAGTGTGGACACTTTGGCGGCCGGGCGGAGCGTCGCTCAGCGTCGTCACATCCAGATCGCCAAACAGCGTCATCGCCGTCGTGCGTGGAATCGGCGTGGCGGTCATTACCAGGTAATGGGGCGAAGCGCTCGCGCCACGCAGCGCCGCCCGCTGCCGCACGCCAAACTTGTGTTGCTCGTCGATGACCACCAGCCCCAGCCGTTCGTAGTTCAATTCGTTGGCGACCACGGCCTGGGTGCCGATGACGATCTGCACGTCGCCCGCTTCGATCTCGGCCAACAGCGCCTGCCGTGCTTTCGCGTTCTGGCCGCCGGTCAACAGCCCCAAGTGCGTGTGGCTGCCCGCCAGCAGTTGGCTCAGCGTGTCGACGTGCTGCCGGGCAAGGACCTCCGTGGGCGCCATCAGCACCACTTGCGACTTGTGCGCCACGGCCAGCAACATGGCGTAGACGGCCACGATGGTTTTGCCGCTGCCCACGTCGCCTTGCAACAGACGGTTCATCGGGTGCGGCCGCCCCAAGTCGGCGGCAATCTCGGCGATCGCCTGGTTTTGACCCGGCGTCAGCTCGAAAGGAAGCAGTCGCCGGATACGGGCGTCGATTTTCGCGGTCAGCTCCAGCGGGATTGCCGGCACCGCATCGTGAATCTGCCGCCGCTTGAGCGCCAACGCCAGTTGCAGGACGAACAACTCCTGATAAATAAACCGCCGCCGCGCCGCTTCAAGCTCGGCGTGACTATTGGGAAAGTGCAATCGCGGCAGCGCCTCGCGAATCGGCAGCAGGTCGTGCGCCGCCAGGTACTCTGCCGGAAAGACTTCCTCCAGCCCGTCGACATAGGTGTCCAGCGCCCGTCGCGTCAGGTTGCGCACGTGGCGCTGGGCCAGACCCTCGGTCAACGGATAGACCGGCAACAACTGCCCGCCGGGCGGAGCCTGCTCGCTGTCGATCACTCGCACGCGCGGGTGCACCATTTCCCAACGAGTGCTGCGGCGCTTGGGACGTCCGGACACCAGCACCGTCTGACCCCGCTGAAACTGTTCGCGCAAGAAGGGTTGATTGAACCACACCGCGCGGAGATGCTCTTTGTCCTGGCGCACCAGCATGCCGAAGATTGACTTGCCCTGTCCGCGGTCGGCCAGATCCGTTTCCTCGATCGTGCCCAACACGCTCACCAACGCGCCTTCCTCAAGCTGGTCGATGCCGCGCAGATCGGTAAGGTCCTGATAGTCGCGGGGAAACAAGAACAGCAAGTCGCGCACCGTGTGTACGTCCAGCCGCGCCAACAGCTCAGCCCGCGCGCCGCCGCAACCCTTGAGAAACTGCACCGGCGAAGTCAAATCGAGCGTGGGCATGGGACGCGGACGAAGGGCGTTTGCTGATACTCGGCCACCGGTCAACGACCGGGGGGCAACCAATCGTGAGTTGCGCTCCCAAACTGAGCACCCGCACTATTGTAGAAGGTCCCCGCCGTCGAGCGAGCCGCCCTCGTCGTCCTCCAGCCTCCAGCCTACCGCTTCTTCTTCAGATACTTCTGATACGCGGCCACGGCCAGCACGTCGCAGCGGTCGTTTTCCGGATGCCCGCTGTGGCCGGCCACGCGAATGTAGGTCAAATCGTGGCGGGCGATCAGCTCGTCGAGCCGGCGCCAAAGGTCTTCGTTCTTGACCTCCTTCCATTGGCCGGCTTCGCGGCGGCGCCAGCCGTTGGCCTTCCACTTGGGCATCCACTCGCTCAGTCCCTTGCCGACGTAAACGCTGTCGGTCATCAGCTTGACGTGCGAGGCCTTGTTGAGCGCCTCGAGCCCGCGCACCACGGCGGTCAACTCCATGCGGTTGTTGGTCGTGTCCGGCTCTCCGCCGGCGCGTTCCATTTCCTTGTCGGTTTTGGGATGCCGCAGAATGAACGCCCAACCACCCGGCCCGGGATTGCCGCTGCAAGCGCCGTCGGTGTAGAGCTCCACCTCGGGCAGTGTCTCCTGTTCTGTGGATTTCGCAGTCATGGCGGCCCATCGT
The DNA here is from genome assembly GCA_040901665.1 of Pirellulales bacterium. GTDB lineage: Bacteria > Planctomycetota > Planctomycetia > Pirellulales > PALSA-1355 > JTS-RE94. The sequence continues at coordinate 5,441 of JBBDYK010000013.1, forward strand.
AGCGAACCAGGGCCACCTGCGGTAGAGCGTGCCGCCTGCCGGTAGTGGTACAGCTCGAATCCGTCCAAGGAAAAAGCGGTTGCCACTACTTCGGACCATGCCGCGCTCGTTGAATCAAAAGAGGGGCAAGAAAGAGTGTCACACACACGGCGATGCGCTTCGCCACCTCCGTCGGCAAGTGAGGATACCTAGTTTCCCCCTGGCCTGTTGTGGGATCAATGTGCTGGAAGTGCTCACCGAACAGACTCGGCTGCGTCAGCCACCAACATGCGAGCGCCGAAACTGCCATGAGCCAGAATAGCCACCTTAGAGAAAACTTCATGCCCACAATTGTACCAGAGGGCGCGGTGAGCGCGCGAGTGTAGGACTTAGTAGGGCAATCCTCACTTCAGGAAAAAAGCTGAAACCGCACCTCTTGCCGCCTGCCGCTCACGTCGTCGCGGCGGGACTTTCCAGCGTGTGCGGCGTGTCGCTGCGGCGGAAGCGCGGCGCGTCTTCGACCACGGCCGGCAAGTTCGCGTCGAACTTGGGCAAGTCGCTGCGGGTCCACGGCAACCGCACGGTGAAGGTGCTGCCTTTGCCCAATTCGCTTTCCAGCGAAACTTCGCCGCCCAGCAGCTTGCACAGCTCCTTGACGATCGACAGCCCCAGGCCGGTCCCCGAGTACTCGCGCGTCATGGCGTCGCCGCCGCTGAGCACGCTCTTGCCCTGGCGGAACTTCTCGAAGATGGCCACCTGGTCCTCGTCCGCGATGCCCACGCCCGTATCGGCCACTTCCAGCACCAGGTGGTTGCCCGCGCGACGCGCGCCGACCGTGATGCGGCCTCCCTCGGGCGTGAACTTGATGGCGTTACTCAGCAGGTTGTTCAAGATCTGCTGCACCTTGGACTGGTCCTGGAACATTTCGGGCAAGTCGCGCTCGATCTGGCAATCCAGGTCGATGTTCTTCCGCTCCGTGAGCGGCCGGGCCATGTCGCACTGCGCCGTGATGACCGCGTCGATGCGGAAGTCGGACAGCCGGACCTCCATCTTGCCGCTTTCGATCTTGGCCAAATCGAGAATGTCGTTGATCATTTCCAGCAGCACTTTGCCCGACGTTTGAATGTTTCGCACGTAGCGCTTCTGCTTGTCGTCGAGCGAGGAAATCGATTCCAGCACGTCGCTGAAGCCGATGATCGCGTTGAGCGGGGTGCGCAGCTCGTGGCTCATCGTGGCCAGAAAGTCGCTCTTCAGGCGATTCATTTCATAAAGCCGCATGTTGGCCTGCGCCAGCTCGTCGACCTTGACGTTCAAGTTGTCGTTGAAATCCTTGAGCTCTTCCTGGTTCGTGGCCAATTGCCGCAACATGCGATTGAAAGCCGTGGCCAATTTCTCGAACTCATCGCCCGTGTGCAATTCGGCCCGCAGGGCAATGTCACCGTGGCTGATCCGCTCGCTCACGTCGCGCAAGTGTTGCAGCGGCTTGACGATCACATAACGCACGATCGCATAGCTGGCCAGCATCGCCAGAAAGACCGTGATGATGGCCGTGCCCAGCAGAATGGCGTTGTTCCAATTCAAGGCCCGCTGCGATTCATCGGGCAGGCTCACCTTGGCAATCGACACCAGGTCGCCAATTTCCATTTCGTTGCCCATGCCGGCAAAGCCAATGTTCAGGCTGGCATGGCACACGATGCATTGATTGTTGGTGATCCGGATGGGCTTGTAGTACTGATACTCCGGCTTGCCGTCCACCGTAACGTGCCGATCCTCGAACTCGGGAGGCGCCGTGCCGGCCACGTCATCCGCGGAAATCGATTTGCGGATCGGAAATTTCGAGAGCATCTTGTTCTCGAATTCATCCTGCGGGCCGTCGGCGCCACTGGGATGGATGAACCGCCAGTGATATTGTCGACTGGCCAGGCCCTGGCGCATGTCCTCGACCAGGTCGACGTACTCCTCGCCTTTCTGGTCCACCTCGGACTGAAGGAACTTCCAGTGATGCATCACGATGATCGTCTCGACCAGGCCGCGGGCGCTCTCGCGGCTGGCCTCGTACACCAACTCCTTGGTGCTGCGGCCGTACCACCAGAAGCTGCCGGTGATCAACGTCAGCAGGCACGCGCCGAACAGGAAGCGGCACTTCCGCTCGAGACTGGTCTCGCCGAGAACGCGTTTTAGCGAGCGATAAGACATGCGCTTGGAGGGTTGGGGATCGGGTCCTCCCAATTGCTATAGTTTAACGCCGCCGCGGCCCAAACTCCAAGAGGAATGTCCCGGCGGTACGCCCACATTCCCCGTAATTCGTCGGCGGAGTCGCCCGTCGAATCGCACGTATTCGCCGTGATTACTCGCTGAGTTCGACGTGTTCGCTGCTGGTGGTCAACCCACGCTCGTCGGTAACGGTGACGAACGCGATCAGCGGGCGCGACGGCGGCAATGTGCCGCGGACTTGCTTCGCCTGATCGTCGTACTGGATCGTCGTGCTGGCCCATTTGCGATCCTGCCAACGCCCGCGATCGGTGGTGGTGTGCAACTCGGCCTTGGCGATCGGCACTTCAGCGTCATAAGCGGCCGAGAGTGAATCGCCGCGAACTTCCGGTGCAGACAGCTTGGCCAACGGCTTGCCTTCTTTGAGCACGCTGTCGACAAACGCGCCGATCTCCGACGGGGCCCAACCCTGCGGATGCCCATGCGGCATGTTGACCGTGACGCACAAATTGCGCGGTGCGGTAACCAGCCGGTACGACTTCTGGTAACTGTCGAGTGGATAGGCGAAGTCGTTGGTGCCGTTGACGAACAAGATCGGACAGCTCACGCCCGGCAGGTGCGCCGACGGGTCGAAGTTCGCCAGCCAACGCGTGCGCACCTCGGGAGCCATCGAATCGAACGTGCCGTTCTCTTGCCAGGCACTGTTGTCGTGCAGGTAACCGCAGCCATAGACCGGCACGGCAACCTTCAACTGAGAATCGATGCCAGCCACGATGCACGTGAGATAGCCGCCCCAGCTAATGCCGGTAGCGCCGATACGCTTCCGATCGACCTGGGGCCGCGCGGCCAACAACGCATGGCCGCGCAACACGGCGGCCACGGCCTGATAGGTCCACATGTCCGTCAACCCGCCGTCGTCGAACGCGCCGAGCTTGCCGCCGTCGTCCTGCGGCGGCCCGCCGTCTTTCAGCCGCTGGCCGTCCGGCCCATTACCCGCCAGGTCCATCGCCAGCGCCACGTAGCCGCGCTTGGCCCACAGCTCGGCCCATTCGGCAAACGCCTTGCCGCCCCCGCCGTGCACGAGCAGCATCGCCGGAAACGGCCCTTCCCCCTCCGGCCGACCATAGTAGGCAAACACCCGGCACTCGCGCCCCTGGTAGTCCTCGGTCTGATAGCGAACGGGCGTCACCAATCCGTTAGGCTCGCCCCACTCGGCTTTGACACCCGCCGCGAGAATCCGCTCGACGTCCCACGGCTTTGTCGTGCGCGCCGGTTCTGCCGCGAGCAACCCAGCCGACCACGAAATGACAATGGCGAAGCAGAGGACAGATTGTCGCATGGCAGGTTACTCGTGGGGGGCAAAAGAGGAACTCATACGTCGATACCAAAGCGTACTCAGACACCGGCGCCGCTGCAACGAGCCCGCCTTACAGCGCCTTACAGCATGTCCAGCGGATCCACGTCGGCGATCCATTGCACTTCGTCGGGCGGCTTGAGCGCGGCCATCGTGCCGCGAACCGCATCGCGCAAAGCCGCACCTATGGCGCCGTGCAGTTGGATTTGAAAGCGGTACTCCCCACGCAGCTTGGGGATCGGCGCAGGCGCAGGCCCCAGCACGCGCCACGGACCCTCGGCGTTCGCCAGCACCGCGTTCAAATGTCCGGCAACGGTTTCGGCAAACTGCCCTGCCGTCGGCTCGCTGGGCCCGCGAATCACCAAGCGAATCATCGACGCGAACGGCGGATAGTGCAGCGATCGGCGCGAAGGCAGCTCGTTTTCGGCAAACATCGCATAGTCGTGCCGCATGGCTGCCACGATGGCCGGATGGTCGGGGCTGAACGTCTGCACCAGCACGCGCCCGCCGCGCTCGCCCCGTCCGGTCCGACCGGCCACCTGCGTGACGAGCTGAAACGTCCGCTCGGCCGCGCGAAAATCCGGAAAGTGCAGCGCCGTGTCGGCGTTGATCACGCCCACCAGCGTGACATCGGGAAAGTCGAGTCCCTTGGCGATCATCTGCGTG
>JBBDYK010000014.1:0-9641 GCA_040901665.1 Pirellulales bacterium
TGGGCCTGGTGCTGGCGGGCCACTTTGCCAGCGAGCGATTCGCCGTCGAGCAGTTGGCCGACGTGCTGGCGCGGCAGTTTCCCGCGATCGCGGTGTGGGCCAGCAGCGACGAGAAGGATCCCCTCCACTGGCTTTAAAATCAGTGAAAACCTCTGACTACGGCTCTTCGAGCAGGCAGTCGCTCGCCTCGGCCGAACATCCGTCTAGAATGATAGGTCTTTGCCGCCCTTGCTTCGGCCAATCGATGTAGGACTCATCAGGAGCAGCCATGCCCACGAAATTCCTGACCGCGCTGCCGGTGTACAACGAAGCGAAGCACGTCAGCGACGTGCTCGACCAGGTGCTGCTCAGCAGTCCCAACGTGTTGGTGGTCGACGACGGCTCGACCGACGGCACCGCCGAGTTGTTGGCCCGGCGCAGCGACATCGCCGTCGTCACGCATCGACCCAACGCCGGCTACGGCGCCGCACTGCGGTCGGCGTTTTGCTTTGCGCTGACGCACGATTATGACGTGCTGGTGACCATCGATTGCGACGGCCAGCACGAGCCACAGCGCATCGGCCAGTTCGTGGCCGCTTGCAATGATGCACAGATCGTGTCGGGCAGTCGCTACTTGCAATCGTTCGAGGGGCAGAGCCTGCCGCCCGAGGATCGCCGGCGGATCAACATGGAGATCACGGCCGAAGTGAATCGCCGGTTGGGATTGCAACTGACCGACGCATTCTGTGGCTTCAAGGCGTATCGCCGCGACGCGCTCGAGACGTTTTCGATTACCGAATTTGGCTATGCCATGCCGCTTGAGGTCTGGGCGCAGGCCGCGCACGAGAGCTTGAAGATCGTCGAGCTGCCGGTGCCGTTGATTTATCTCGACGAGTCGCGCTCGTTCGGCGGTTCGTTGGACAATGCCCAGACGCGGCTGCAATACTATTACGAGGTGTTGGATCGCATGATCGGCCGCGCGAAAGTAAGGCCGCCGCATGCTCGTGGCAAGATCAGCCTGTGTCAAGGATCCGCCGAATGAAGTGCATGCGTGAAACGATGGAACATATCCGCTTGCGAGCGCCGGCCGGCGACGGCGGCAAGCTCATCGCGCCGCCGCTGGATCGCGTGGGCGAGGTGCTCGAGTGCAACGGGGCCCTGGCGGCCGCCTACGACTACGACGTGCAGGGGCGGTCGCTTGCGCAACTGACCGAGCAGGCGCGCAGCGAGTTGGTGCAGGCCGCCTGGGCTTACACCCGTTCGTATCGCGACATCCGGCGGCCCGCCGTCGAACCGACCACGCGACTCATCCTGGCCGGGCATCAGCCGCAATTGTTTCATCCAGGCGTGTGGTTCAAGAATTTCGTGCTGCACGAGATCGCCGCGCGGCACGGCGGCGTGGCGATCAATCTGGTGATCGACAGCGACACGATCAAGACTGCCGCGATCCGCGTGCCGAGCGGCACGGTGCAAGAGCCGATCGTGGAGAGCGTGCCGTTGGATCGCCAGTCGGCCGAGATTCCCTATGAAGCCAGGCAGATCGTCGACCGCGAATGTCTGGAGTCGTTCGGCCGGCGCGCCGCCGAGAGAATTCGCCCGCTGGTGGCGCACCCCTTCGTCGAGGCGTTCTGGCCGCTGGTCGCCGAGCGCGCCGAGTCGGGCCGCAACCTGGGCGAAGTGATCGCGCAAGCGCGGCACGTGCAAGAGGGGCGCTGGGGCTCCACCACCTACGAAATCCCGCAAAGCCACGTGTGCGATCTGCCGGCGTTCCATTGGTTCACCTGCCACGTCTTGGCGCGATTGCCGCAGTTTTGGGACGTCTACAATCGCTCGGTGGCCGACTATCGCCGGGCGAATCACGTGCGCTCCAGCGCACATCCGGTGCCCGATTTGGCCGCCGAGGACGATTGGCTGGAAGCGCCGTTTTGGATCTGGGACACGAACGATCCCAGCCGCCGCCGGTTGTTCGTGCGTCAACGTGGCGACGAAATCCTGCTTTCCGATCGCCAGGCCTTCGAAGCCGCGCTCAGTCTCACCCCCGAAGGCGACGCCGCACGAGCCGCCGATCAACTGGCCGAGCTGGCCGGAGGGGGCATTCGCATCCGTACAAGGGCGCTGGTGACCACATTGTTTGCCCGGCTGCTGTTGGGCGATCTGTTTCTGCACGGCATTGGCGGTGCGAAGTACGACAAGGTGACCGACGCCATCATCGACCGATTCTTCGGCCTGAAGCCGCCAGAGTACATGACCGTCACCGCCACGCTGCGCTTGCCGATCGCCCGGGCCGAAGTCACTCCGGACGACGCCCGCCGCATCCAATCCTTGTTGCGCGACCAGGCCTATCATCCAGAGCGACACCTGTCGGCCGATGGCGACGCGACCCTGGCGGCGCTGGTCGATCGCAAGCGGCAGTGGATCGCCACGGAGCCGACGCCCCAGACCGCGCGGCTGCGCTGTCGCAACATCCGCGCGGCCAACGAGCAGATGCAGGCGTATTTGGGCGACCAGCGCCGGCAGTTGATTCACCAGCGCGCGGTTATCGAAGCAGGGCTGCGCAACAAGGCGATTCTCTCCTCGCGCGACTACGCCTTCTGCCTCTACCCGGAAGCGGCGCTGCGACAGTTGATGGGCGTATAACCGCGGGCGGCCTATTTCTTCTTACCGGCCAGCAGATCCTTGGCCTGCTTCACGACGTTTTCGACTGTGAAGCCGAAGTGCTTGAAAAGGTCGCCGGCCGGGGCCGATGTGCCGAAGCTGCTCATGCCCACGAAGCGCCCCTGCGGACCAAGATACTTCTGCCAGCCTTGCTCGATGCCCGTCTCCACGGCCATCCGCGCCGACACCTCGGGGGGCAATACGCTGGCACGATACTTTTCGCTTTGCTCGTCAAAGAGTTCCCAGCAGGGCATGCTCACCAGCCGCACGCCGATGCCCTCTGCCGCCAGTTTCTCATAGGCTTGCACGCACAGTGACACTTCGCTGCCGGTGCCGATCAGGATCAACTCAGGCGAGCCGCTCTTGCCGGAGTCGGCCAACACGTAAGCGCCGCGCTCCACGCCGGCCGCCGAGGCGTACTGCTTGCGGTCGAGCGTCGGCAAATTCTGCCGCGTGAGCACCAGCGCCACGGGCCGGTCCTTGAGCGGCATGATCACGCGCCAGGCCTCGATGACTTCATTGGCGTCGCCGGGGCGCATCACCAGCAAGTTCGGGATGGCGCGGGCGGCCGCCAGGTGCTCGACGGGCTGATGCGTGGGCCCGTCTTCGCCCAGCCCGATCGAATCGTGCGTGAAGATGTAGACGACCGGCAAGTGCATGAGGGCGCTGAGTCGCATGGACGGCCGCAGGTAATCGGTGAACACGAAGAACGTGGCGCCGTAGGGTCGCACGCACGACAGCGCCATGCCGTTGAGCGTGGCGGCCATGCCGTGCTCGCGAATGCCAAAGTGAAAGTTGCGGCCGTTGTAGCTATCGGGCTCGAAGCTCTCGGCGCCGTCCACGAGCGTCATGGTCGAGGGGGCCAGGTCGCCGGCGCCGCCGATGAACCACGGCACGCGCTGGGCGATCGCGTTGAGCACCTTGCCCGACGACACGCGCGTCGCCAGGCCTTTGGCGTCGGCGGCAAACGGCTGGAGGCCGTCGTCCCAGTCGCCCGGCAGTTCGCGCGCGGCCATGTGTCGCCATTGATCGGCCAACTCGGGATACTTTTCGGCGTACTCGGCAAACTTCAAGTCCCAGGCTTCATGCAGCAAGCGGCCCCGTTTGCCGAAGTGCTCGTCGAAGAACTTGGGCACTTCCGGCGGCACCAGAAACTGGGCGTCGGGCGGCCAGCCGTAGAACTCCTTGGCGGCCCGCACTTCGTCCGGGCCCAAGGGCGCGCCGTGCGCTTCGTGCGAGTCTTGCTTGTGCGGCGCGCCGTAGCCGATGATCGAGCGGACGACGATGATGGTCGGTTTGTCGTCGGTTTGTTGGAACGTGGCGTACGCTTCGCGCAGCGCGGCCAGGTCATTGGCGTCGTCGACGCGGATGGCGTGCCAGCCGAGGCCCTCGAATCGCCGCGCGACGTCCTCGCTGAAGGCCAGCGGCGTGCGCCCTTCGATCGTGATGTGGTTGTTGTCGTAAATCCAGCACAGGTTCGACAGTTGAAGATGGCCGGCCAGCGACGCGGCTTCGTTGGCCACGCCCTCCATCAAGTCGCCGTCGCTGCACATCGTGTAGATGTTGTAGTCGAACAGGTCGAAGCCGGGCCGATGAAAGTGCGCGGCCAGCCAGCGCTGGGCGATCGCCATGCCCACGCTGTTGCCGCAGCCCTGACCGAGCGGGCCCGTGGTGGTCTCGACGCCCGAGGTGTCGCGGCTTTCGGGATGGCCGGGCGTGCGGCTGTGCAATTGGCGGAAGTGCTTGAGCTGGTCGAGCGTCACGGCCAATTCGCCGGTGGGCCGGCCGTCTTCGAACTGCTTGACGCCGGTCAGGTGAAGCAGCGAGTACAACAGCATCGAGGCATGCCCGCACGACAACACGAAACGGTCGCGCCTGGGCCAATGCGGATCGTCCGGATCGAAACGCAGCAATTCGTTCCACAGCGTATAGGCCACCGGTGCCAGGGCCATCGGCGTGCCCGGATGGCCGCTGTTGGCCTTCTGGACGCCGTCCATCGCGAGGGTGCGAATGGTGTTGATCGCCAACTGCTCGAGCGAGCCGGCGGACGTTTCTCTCGGGGTGGGCATCGGGACAAGTACTTTCCGGGGGCTGGCGGCAATCGAATGCGACGCGGCGATTGTCCGGTTGCTAGCACCCGGCGGCCGCGCTAATCCGGTGAGTTTAGGGGGCACGCTCCAAGGCGTCAACGCGCCGAACATTCCCCAAACACTGCCGCTTGCCGGCGATCGGGAACAGCTAGCAGTGGCTCTTGCCGTCGCGATCTCGCTAGCGCCGTGAACTTCTGCGTTTGGCTCAAGTCTGCGTGCCGTGCGGCCGATTCACACTCCGCCGCAACTTGTCCGCCACAAGGAATCAAGCGCCATGCCTCTCAGCAAGCGACAATGGGCCCGGGCCGTCTTCATCGGACTGGGCGCGCTGATCCTGCTCGTGTGACCGCCAGGCCGCGGCCGGTCACGATGCCTGTGCGATGCCCACCGGCTTGATGCCTTCGTGCTGGGGCGTGTCTTCAGTGATGATCTTCCAACTGGCGCCCATCTCGCGCATGGCGCGAAAGTCTTGTGGCTGGTAGGCCACGTCGAGCCAGGGCGTCTCCAACGGTTTGCCGCCGGCGATGCGAGAATCCATGGCCGCGTCCAAGACACCGCTGACCAGCAGCGTGCGTTCGACGGGATAGGGGGCCTTGCGCTGACGGAAGTGCGTTTGAATGGCGTGCGACAGCGCTTTGAACAGGTTGCGGTTGTCCCACGGCCCGACGTAGAAGCTGGTCGCCCGCGGCGCTTCCTCGCCGGCGATCTGGCAGGCGAAGTTCCAGCGCGTGGCGCTGTCGCCCACTTTGAGGGCAATGGCATTCAGCCCGTCGCGATAGCGCAGCAGAATGCCGTGCGTCGGGGTTTCTGGCGCGTGCTTGCCGCGCGAGGCCACGTGTTTCGTCAGATCGTGATCGGCGCCCAGCTCGGCCGTCATCGCGGCGGCGGCCAGTTCGACCGACCATTGGTCCTCGGCGGCCGCTTTCCACAGCGCGTCGGTGGTGAGGAACTGCAGGCCAGCGACGCCCGTCTCGCCGCCGCGCCGTGCTTCGACCAGTGATTGCAGCACCTCGAGCGCGTGGAAATCATAGCTTTCCACGCCGCCGCCGTGGATCGAAACGGCCCGCTCGATCTTGGAGTCGCCGGGCAACTCCAGCGGCGGCCGCCGCTGGGCCAGCGGCACCGAGCTGCCCGCCATCAACGGAAAGTGCATCGCTTGGGCCGTATCGGACATCTCCTTCGCCCAATCCCAGCGGTAGGACAGATGCTTGTCGCTGAACACCGGGGCCACGCGGCCACTGCGCCGGAAGACCGCCACGACCTGGTCGAAGAACTCCTTGCGCGGATACTGCATCTGGCCCTTTTCATTGACCGGATAGCTGCCGTGCTCGCCGATCGACAGCACGGCATCCACCGCCAACGCGTCGCCTCCCAGGCACAGTGCCTTGTCGATCGTCGGATGGATCGGAATGTCGAACTGTTGGGAAACGCCGCGGGCCATATCGCCGGCGCCAATCTGGTCGACGTACATGCTGGCCACTTGCATGCCGGGCTGAGTGACTTGCCCGTTGAACAAATAGGGCGTGAGAAAGTTTTCCAAGATCACGTGGGCGTGGCTGCGATGCGTGAACTCGGTGATCACGGCGGCGATCTTGATCGGCCGCGCTGGCTCGGCTGCAGCGCTGGGTTGCAAGCGATGCATTCCCAGCCAACCAGCGCCGGCCAATCCGGCGGCAGTGCGAGCTACGAATTGTCGACGCGTGACGGGGTACTGGTCATTCATCGGCGGGATGCTCCGAAGGAAGGCAGCGGGCGGGGAACCTCAATTCAAACCAACCCCGCAACCAAGTGCAAGCGATTTGTGGCTCTCCAACGACAGTCGGACGAGCGAGTATCCAGTCCGATGGATAACCCCTGTGGCTGATTGGCCGCCGCGCGATAGAATGACTCAAATGGAATCTTCCCAGAGCAGAGCCAGCGGCAAGCGTTCCACGACCCCGGCGCCCGCACAGCCCGTCGGCGTGGGCACGCGCGCTGCTGATTTTCGCCTGTCGTGCGCCGGTCACCCGGCCGGCCAGCAGGAAGTCGCGCTCGATGACTATCGCGACCGCTGGCTGATCCTGCTGTTTTATCCCCGCGATTTCTCCATGGTTTGCCCGACCGAGCTGACCGCCCTGTCGCGTCAAATCGAACAGTTCCACAAGCGCGATTGCGACATCCTGGGCATCAGCACCGACTCGGTCGAGAGCCATCAGAAGTGGATCGACTTGCCCCGCGCGCAGGGCGGACTCGGCGGCCTGGCGTTTCCGCTGGCCAGCGACGTCGACGGCGCAGTTTGTCAGGCTTACGGAGTTTATCTGCCGCGACAGAACATCGCCTTGCGAGGGCTGTTCATCATCGATCCCAACGGCGTGCTGCAATATCAGGTAGTACACAATCTGAGCGTCGGCCGCCGCAGCGAGGAAGTGCTGCGCGTGCTCGACGGTTTGCAGACCGGCGGCCTATGCCCCGAGAACTGGTCGCGCGAGAACACCACGATCGACCCCACGCAATCTCTCGGCCCCAACAGCGTGGTGGGGCAATATCGCATCGAGGCGCAAATCGGCAGCGGCACCTACGGCGTGGTGTTTCGTGCCCGCGACACCACGCTCGAGCGACACGTGGCGCTCAAGATCTTTCGACCCGGCAACTCGCTTTCGCGACGCATGCTCGACGAGGCGCGGGCCGCCGCCGCGCTCAATCATCCCAACGTCTGCACGGTCTACGCCGTCGACGATAGCGACGGCATTTCGATGATCGTCATGGAGCACGTCGCGGGGCTGCCACTCAAAAAGTGCATCGAAAACGGCAAGTTGCCGCTCGACGAAGTGCTGTCGACCACGAGGCAGATTGCACTGGGTATGGCCAGCGCGCACGCGCATAAGATCGTCCACGGAGATCTCAAGCCGGCCAATATCATGGTCACCGGCGACGGGCTGGTGAAGATCATGGACTTTGGCCTGGCGCGCCGCGACCCGCTCAACGCGCCCACCGCCGAGACGGGCAGTTGGAGCACGGCCAGCTCCAACGGGCTGTCCGGCACGCCGGACTACATGTCTCCCGAGCAGGCCCGCGGCGAATTGGCCACTTCGCAAAGCGACGTCTTTGCGTTGGGCCTGGCGATCTATGAAATGACCACCGGCCAAAAGGCCGTGCGCGCGGGCGGCTTGCTCAGCGTGCTCAAGCAAATCGACTCGTTGGACGCCAATCGCTATGCCCAGGGCATGCCGGAACCCCTGGCCACCATTTTGCGCCGCGCGCTAGCCACCGAGGCGCCCAAGCGCGACATCACCATGGCCGAGATCGCCGAGTTGCTCGAGCGACGCGATCCGTCGCCCGTCGTCGCTTGAGGTGATTGCGCTCCGTCGGGTGCGCATGGTTGCACTGGTGGCTGGTCGCCACCAGTGGCACATTAAGTTGAATGCCGTATTGATCGCAGCGCAAGCGCGCGCTATCCGCTTGTTTCGTTGATGCTTTCGCGCGTGCGCGGTTTATCCGGCCGGGTGTACCAATAGGCCCAGGCAATCAGCACGGCTTGAATCGGCAAGCGGATCAGATGCGCCGTCGGGCTGACGTCGGGCATGATCTCGGGATGCTGGTAAAGGTAGATGTTGGCCGGGAACACGGCGACGAATAGCGCGATCAAGCCCCAGCCCGCCAGCCGCGACGTCCAGGGAAGTATCAGCAGCACGCCCAACAGAATCTCTGCGGCGCCGCTTACCATTACGGCCGGCCGGTGCAGCGACAACGGGATATAATCCGGCATGATCTTCAGAAACATGCCTTCGTCGGTGAAGTGCGTGACGCCGATCGCAACCATGGCCGCGCCGAAGACGTAACGCAGGATCGCCTTGAGAAATCGCATCGGTTCCGACTCCAAAGGGAAACTCAATTCGCCGCACTCACGCAAAGTACCAACACATCGCCAGCGTCGCCAGCACGAGCAGCGCTGCCCACAGCCGATCGCGCTGCCACCAGGGGCGCGTCGCGCCGGTTTCGCTGTCGCGCTCGTGGCGAAACCGCCGCCAGGTGAAATGCTCGCGCTGGTGGTCGCGCTCGCGCTGCGTCACGGCGCTGGCGATCAACAGCACTCCATAGCATGCCACCGTGGCCAGCCCGGCGCGATGAAAGGCCTGTAGCGCGTGGTCGAATCCGTAGAGCGCCGTCCGCTCGAACGCGACCGACAACAGCGGCCCGGCCAGAATGCAGACCACCGATGCGGTGCGAGTAATGAACGGTTGCAAGATGCCGGCGATGAACGCCACCAGCACGCCCGGCACCAGGTAGGCGTTGTAGTCTGCCATCCGGTTGAAGATTCCGCCGCGTGCTTCGCCGAACAGAATCGAGATCCAGATGCCCAGTCCGACCATGATCATCATGGCGACGCGGCCAACCCAGATCAGCCGTTTTTCCGATGCTGCGGGGCGGACGTACTTGCGATAGATGTCGAACGTGAACAGCGTGGCGGTGGAGTTCATCATCGAGTCGATCGTGGAGAGAATGCCGCCGACGAGCCCTGCCATAACGATGCCCACCAAACCATAGCCGTGGGGCAGCAGCGTGCGCGTCAGCCCGGCAAAGGCGGTGTCGCTCTCGGTGGCCGGATCGATCGCCAGGATGTATCCGGCGGCCATGCCCGGCACGATGCACAAAAAGGGGATCAGCAGCTTGAAGAAGCCGGCGGTGATGATGCCTTGCCGGGCGTCCCAGCCGCTTTTGGCGCCCAGGGCTCGCTGCACCATGAACTGGTTGGTGCCCCAGTAATAACAGTGCAGCGCCATCAGGCCGGTAAAGACGCCACTCCAGGGCAACTGCGGATGGTCGGCCGGAAAGAAGACGTGAAACTTTTCCGGTTCTTTCTCCATCAAGCCAGAGATGCCGCCCACGTCGGGATGCCAGATGGCTAGCACGGCCAGAACGCCGCCGCAGTCGCAACGA
>JBBDYK010000015.1:0-9615 GCA_040901665.1 Pirellulales bacterium
CGCCGGCAGCGCGTCGCCGAGTTGCGCGCCCACCGTCACATTGTGCTCGTTCATTTGGCCGCGCACCGCCCATGCCAGCACCTCTTGCACGAGCGGCACGAAGCTGGGCCAGGCCGGCATCGTCGTCCACGGATCGTTCGATGCGGGATCGACCGATGACAGCGAACCATCGGTGGCCACCAGGATCGAGCGGCCTGCGCCGATCGTCTCTTCGACGATTGCCGGATCGCCACCGTCGAACGCCAGTGCGACGCGGGCCTGCGAATCGGGCGCAAGCGCCAGCCGAAGATACTTGTAAACCGGCGTGGTCAGCAGCCCCGATTGCTCGCGACCCTCGAACACGCGCAGCAGCGGATGACGATAGTTGAGCGGATCCAGCCGGTAGTGCGACTGGCCACCGGACACCACGTCACCCAGCCGGGCGGGCAACACGCGCACGCCTTGCTCGCTTGCCAGTTCCCGGTTGTAGCGATCGGCCAGCACCTGGTCTCCCAGAAAGAAGACCACGCCGCCGCCGCGCGTCAACACGTTGCTCAACACCTGCGCCTCGCTGGCCGTGAACTGCGCCACGTTGCACAGAAAGATGCAATCGTAGCGCGACAAATCGCGCTCCAATAGCGCGCTCTCCAGAATCACGTCGACGGCCACGACGCCCGGCGCGATCGAGTCGGCCGCATCCGGATCCAGGGCCAGCGCCAGGTAGTCCGTCGCGCCGCTCATGCCGGTGGTGGCCGGCTTGCCGTTGACGCACAAGACGCGCAGTTGCTCCTTCACGGGCACCGAGTGCCAGCGATGATTGTCGACGTCGAGCAGGTCCGGCCCCAGTCGCACTTCGACCACGTGGTCGCCCGGCGTATCGAAGCGGTGCGAGAAGGCGATGGAAGCCTGCTCGCCCGCCGGCACGTCGATGTAACTTTCCTTGACGCGGCGGCCGTCGACGTGGAACTCGACCAGATGGTGGTTGCGCGGCTGCGATCCGAAATTGCGCACCTGCGCCGAGAAGCCGACGTCGCGCGCCAGCGTGGCGAACGGCGCGTCGGGCGATAAGCCGGTGGCCGCCAGGTTGTCGGCCTGCGCCTGGCCCACGTCGACGACCGCCAGCGCCGCGCGCTCCGCCAGGCTCGCCAGACGCTGGTGATACTGGGCTAGGTCGGCGTCCTTCAGATCGGGCACCCAGGTGTTGCGCCCCAAGTCGGTGAGGAAAAACACTTCCTGACGAGCCCAACCGCCCCCTTCGGCCGCCTGCAGAATCTGTTCCACTTGCAGCAACGTGGCCGGCAAGTCGGCGCCGCCGTGCGGCAGACGCAGGTTCTCGATCTCGTCCAAGAAGTCGGTCGGTTCCGAAGCCGGCGACGCCACGATCACGCTGGGGGGCGACGCCATCAGCACCAGCGCGAACGCGTCGCCCTGCGCGCTTTCGTCCACGATCCGCGTGGCCCACTGCTTGGCGCTGTCGAAGCGGCTTTTGTCCGTCGGCTTGTACTCCATCGAGTAGGAGCCGTCCAGCACCAGCACTTTCAGCGTGCGTCCACCCGGCATGAAGTTGAAACCTGCCTGCTCCAAAAACGGCTGCGCGACCGCCATCACCACCAGCACGATGATCAGCGTGCGCACCGCCAGCAGCAGCCACTGCTCGAGTCGCATGCGTCGCGAGTTCTTGCGCATGGCCGCCAGCAGGTATTCGATCGCCGCCCAGGGCACTTCCCGATACTTGCGCTTGTTCCACAGGTGGATCAAGATCGGCGCAGCGGCGGCCGCCAACCAACCCAACATCAGCAGGTTGCCAAAGCCAAAGGCGATCAGAAGTGGCTGCGTGGGGATCATCCGGTTACTTTATGTGGTGCATGCGGAACGCCAGATAGCTGGACAGCGCGATCTCCAGCGACTGATCGGTGCGCAACTGCACGTAGTCGATGTACTGGGCGCGGCAGCCGCGATTCACCGACTGCTGAAACCTGTGGAACTCGTCGAGATACGCCCGCCGCAACGCTTGCGGGTCGGTCAACACGTCGGGCATTTGCTCCAGGCCGCGAAACAGCGTCGTTTGGCGGAACGGAAAGTCGAGCTCGGCCGGATCCAGCACGTGAAACACCACCACGTCGTGCCGGCGGTGACGCAGATGCTTGAGCCCGGCCAGCATGCTCGGCACGTCGTCGAACAGGTCACTGAGAATGATCACCAAGCCGCGGCGTTTGAGCCGTTCGGCCAGCTCGTGAAAGATGGGGCCTGTCTGCGTCTTGCGCTCGGCCACGGTGGTTTCCATCACGTGCAGCAGTTGCTTCAGATGCGAGGGATTGCCGCTGGGCCGCACCAGCGAGCGAATCTCGCTGTCGAAGGTGACCATGCCCACGCTGTCCTGCTGTTGCAGGATCAGGTAGGCCAGCGAGGCCGCCACGCACTGGGCATATTCCAGCTTCGACATCGGCGCGCCGGCGCTTTGATAGCGCATGCTCTCGCTGGTGTCGACCAACAGATAGCTGACGAGATTGGTCTCTTCCTCGTACTGCTTGAGATAGAACTTGTCGGTCTTGCCGAACACCTTCCAATCGACGTACCGCAGGTCGTCGCCGGGGCTGTACTCGCGGTGCTCGGCGAATTCGATCGAGAAGCCGTGGTACGGGCTGCGGTGAACGCCCGCCACGTAACCTTCGACGATCGATCGCGCGCGCACTTCCAAGCCGTGCAGCTTAGCCAGCGTCTGCGGATTTAAATATTTGCGGCTGTCGTCCACGTTCGTCGTTCTCGTCGTCGATGGCAACGGTTTCAATCAACTGGCGGATGATGTCGTCGGGCTTGATGCCTTCGGCCTCGGCGTTGAAGTTGGTCATGATGCGGTGTCGCAGCACCGGATAGGCCACGGACCGCACGTCCTCGACGCTGACGTAATTGCGGCCGTGCAGCACGGCCCGGGCCTTGGCCCCCAACACCAGATACTGGCTGGCGCGCGGACCGGCGCCCCAACTGACGTAGTCTCGCACGAAGTCGGGCGCGTCGGGCTGCTCGCGACGCGTCCGCCGGGCCAACCGCAAGGCATACCGCGCGATGTGGTCGGCCACGGGCACCTTGCGCACGATTTGCCCCAAGTTCACGATCTGTTCGGCGTCGAGCGTCGGCGTGATGCGATATTCCACGTCCGCCGTCGTCTGGCGAACGATCTGAAACTCTTCTTCCTCGCTGGGATAGTCCACGAACACGTGAAACATGAAGCGGTCCAACTGCGCTTCCGGCAGGGGATACGTCCCTTCCTGCTCGATCGGGTTCTGGGTGGCCAGCACGAAGAACGGCTCGGCCAGCTTGTGACGCTTGCCGCCGACGGTGACCTGATGTTCCTGCATTGCTTCCAAGAGCGCCGCCTGCGTTTTGGGAGGAGTGCGATTGATCTCGTCGGCCAGGATCACGTTGGCGAAGATCGGCCCGCGCAAGAAACGAAACTCGCGCTGGCCCGTGGACTTGTCCTCTTGGATCACCTCGGTGCCGGTGATGTCGGCCGGCATCAGGTCGGGCGTGAACTGAATGCGGCTGAAGTCGAGCGACAGGGCGTCGGCCAGCGTGCGAATCATCAGCGTCTTGGCCAACCCCGGCACGCCCACCAACAGGCAGTGGCCGCGGGCAAAGATCGAGATCAACAGCTCTTCGATCACGTGGTGCTGACCGACGATCACTTTGCTCAGCTCGCTGGTAATCCGCTGAAACGCCTCGTTCAGCTTTTGCACGGCCAGTACGTCGTCTTCCTGGAGCATGTCGGGGATCTCGATTTTAGTGGGAGTGGTTCATCGTCCATTGTCCGTACATCACGGCTCGGCCTGTTGCGGTGGTTGCCCAAGTACGGCGGGCGGAGGAGCATTGCCGGCGCCGGGCGAAGCGGCCGGAGCGGGTTGCGGCCCCCGCTGCTGAAACCCGAAGACTTTATCGCTCGTGGCTACCAGCAACATGTCGCCGGCAGCCACCAGGTTGCCGCCACTGGCGCCGCGTTGTTCGGATAGCTGAATCGGATCGCGCTCGATCGAGCGGCCCGCAGTCACGGCCTGGTCGAAGACGTACAGCGCGTCGCGCGTCGGCCACACCACCTGATCGCCGGTCAGCAGTCCGCGACCATAACCCAGCGGTGTGGTGTCGGGCCAGTGCTTGAGCACTTTACCGCGGCGGGCGTCGATCCACCACAAGGAGTCGCCGCTGGCCAGCAGGTTGCCTTGGCCAACGCCCAACAGGTGCACGACGTCCTCGGGCAAATGACTTTGCCAAACCGTTTCGCCGGTGGCCGCGTCGAGCGCTAGGATCGCCTCGCAATCGGCGGGGGCGACCAGCAGCATGCCGGCGTCATAGATGCAAGGATTCAAATCGCGATAGAAGTGCGCCGTGCGCTTGTCGCGACCATCGGGCGAGGCGCTCTGGGCCCGCGGATACGTGGACACCCATTGCAAACGGCCATCGCGCGCCGACAGCGCCGCCACGGCGCCCAGGTTCGTATTGCAATACAACACACCCTGTTCCAGCGTGAGCAGGTTGTGCGACGTTTCGTCGAACTGTCCGCCTGCGCGCGTTTCGGCCGCGCAGATCATGGTGCGCCAGCGACGGCGACCGGTGGCGACGTCGAAGCAGGCCACGTGGGCCTGGGGCCGCACGTCGCTTTTGCGCATGGCCACATAGAGATTCTCGCCCTCGACGACGGGCGAGCCCTCGAACGCCCACCGCTCGTCGTCCGGCAGCAGGCGTCCGTCCGGCTTCCATACGGCCCGGCCCTGGGCGTCGAGATCGAGACACAATAAGTAGCCCGAGCGGCTTTCCAACGACTCGAGCGGCCGACTGGTGACGGGCGAGCCCATGCGTGCGAACAGCTTGCCGTCGTGAACGGTCATCGAGAAGCGGGGGACGCCGATGCCGCGATTGCCTCGGCCCGCGTAGCCCGACGGTCCCTTGTCCGAGTAGATCTCGCCGGCAGGGCGAGCGGCGTCCTCGCTGGGCCAGGCCGCGCGACCCGTGTTCACATCGAACGCAAAGATCTGTTGCTGGTTGTTCACCAGCAACAAGTCGCCGGCCACGACCGGATGATAACTCAGCAACCGATCGGAATCCTCGCCGACGCGGCGCAGGCTATAGGCCCGGGCGTTCGACGAATCGGCCGACACGGGCTCTCCCAGCTCGATCGGCTCCCACGCCAGGACGCCCAAATCGACGTTGCGCCGCGCCACGTGCGTGCGGCGCATGTTGCCGGCGAACGTGGGCCAATCGTCCGAGGGCTGAAGTGGGGGCCAATTCGCGGCCGCGCTCAGCATTGCCGTCAAGGCATCGGCATAGTTCGTCGCGCGGCCGGCCAGGCGCCCCGTGGCGCTCGGGTGCAGTTGGCCGAAGGCCTGCAACTCGCCTTGCGCGCGATCCAGCGAGCCCTCTAAAATGGAAACCAGCACCAGTCGAGCACGAACGTCGGCCCGAGCGATCGTGGCGCCGGGATACGCCAGCCGGGTCAGCGGCCGGTGTTGCTTTTTCCAGAAGTCCACGAGCACCAGCGCCACGTCATCGGGCAGGAAGTCTTCGCCCCGCAGTTCATACCAGGTTGGCATCCGCGGGTCGTCGGGCAGATACCACTTGTCCAATTGCGCGGCGATTTCGCCGGGCAGGGCCGCGTCGGAGCGCGCGGCGCGAAATCGCTCCGCCGATATGCGCGCGGGCGCCATTTCGATCAAGCGTTGCCAGTGATACCGTGCTGCGCCGTAGTTGCCGCGCTCCAGTTCCATTTCGCCCAACGCCCACAGGGCATCGTCGCCCCAGGAGCTGCAAAACATCTGGTCGACCACGTCCGACAATCGATCCGCATCGCGACGAGCCAGCCCTTCCTCGTACCAATTCCGCGCCATGTCGTCGACGCGCTCTCGATAGAGCGCCAACGCCTCCGCCGGCAACGAAGCGATTCGCACGTGGCAAAAGTCGGTGACGTTGACAAACCGCGTAGGTGTGAGGGGAATCACCTTGGCGCCGTGACTCTCCATCACCGTGCGCAGCGTCTCGACCGCCTCGTCCCATTGCCGATCGGCCACGAAGGCCTGTACGCGCTCGAGATGCGATCGGACCGTGCTGTCGGCCTCGTCCAGGTCGATCGTGCCCGACAGATCGAGCGGGGTGGATGCGAATTGCGCGCGAAGCGGCGACGCCGCGAATCCCAGCACCAACATCCATGCTGCCGCAGTGGCCCGGCAGTGCTGAGTCATACACAAATCCTTCGCCCGTGCGGCCGACGGCGAGAGGCGGCCAGGACCGGCCTGCTCCCCTTTGGACCAGGAGGCCCCGCGATGACCGCTAACCTTCGACGCAGCCGAGATTTAGACGTCCGGGCAATTATAGGACCAGCCCGCATTCGCGGAAAGAACGAAAACGACCGTCGCGGGGCTTCGGGCGGCGGATGTGGCACTGGCTTCGCGCCGAATCGCCGCAGGATCAACGACATAGGGCCGCTTCGCGACGTTCGATTTGGCTTCTCAACCCGCTAGCGGGCGTATCCCTCGGCGATCCGCCCGATGCCGAACAGGCACACCGAAGCCACGAGCATCGTCAGCATCTGGCCCAAGCTGATGCTGCCCGACAATTGCATGACGATGCTCAACGGGGGCACGCTCAGGCCCAAAAACTGAAGTCCGCGGCCAATTTGATGCATCGAGCGACGATCTCATAAGGCTTTCGCAACGTGGCTGCCAGCCTATCATGGTAACAGGCGACCACGCGAACCAACATGCCGCCGGACCCCATGACGGGCAGGGCCCTTTCGCTCATGTCGCTCCCACCAAAGGTCATCGCGTGAACGACGCAAAGCGAACCAGTTATCCCACCATGCTATGGCGCGCCTGGCGGTTGCGCTGCCCGCGCTGTGGTGAGGGCTGGTTGTTTAAGAACTGGATTTCGATGTACCCCGAGTGCCCCTGGTGCGAGCTGAAGTACGAACGTGCGCCCGGATACTTCCTGGGCTCGATCTACGTCAACTATGGCGTGACGGCCTTGCTGGTCACGGTCGGCTACTTCACGCTGTTCTTCACCGAGATCGTCCCACCGGAAGCGGCGGTCTGGATCGTGGCCGCGTTCGCGCTCTTGTTTCCCATCTGGTTCTTCCGCTACGCGCGCAGCCTGTGGATGGGCTTCGATCACTTCTGGGATCCCGCGCCCGAGGAACCATCGATCCTCGATCGGCCCATCGACGACCAGCGGGAATTGCGCTAGGTTCGGTGCTACGCGCCCAATCCTATCAGTCAATTCGGGCGCCACCAGAAGATTTGCGCATTGCAACGGCGGAACCTACCGGCGATTACTCGTCGTCGCCCGCATTGCGCTGGGCCTCGTCGGCCAGGCGACGTTGCTCGCGCTTGACCACGCGATAGGCCAGGAAGCCGAACGTGCCGACGATGGCAAACGGCGTCGCCATCATGAACAACACGCTGTAGTAGATGCCGCGCGCCAAATCGCCCTGCGAGCCGTCGCTCAACGCTTGCTGACAGCTTGGGCAGGCCTCGGCAATCGTCGCGGCGCCGAGCACCAACGCCAGGCACGCCAAGGCAACTATTCGCGGCAGAATTCGCGCTCGTTTCATGATCGTGTCGACCTCACTTGCACTCGGGACCGGCTAGGGCGCCGCGTCGGCGGCGGCAGCTTGGCCCGGCTCCTCGATTATAGGTTTCCCGGGGGCGGACGGATAGATGTGGTACAGCATCACGTACACGATGACGCCGGTCACCGACACATACAACCATATCGGCAGCGTCCAGCGCGCCAATCGACGATGTCTTTGCCGGCGATCGCGCAAACCCAGGTAAATCGTGCCGGCAGCCAAAAATGGCACCGCGGCGGCCAGGATGACGTGGCTGGCCAGCATCGTCAAATACGCCGTCCGCACGTTGGGCGGGCCCTGGAACGCCACTCCGGCCACGTCGTATTGCGCCTTGAGCGCGTAGTGATACGTCAAATAGCACGCCAGAAACACCACCGACACGCCAAACGCCGTCATCATGGTCCACTTGTGCGCCCGCTCGCGGCCTTGCTTGATCAGCACCCAACCGACGACCAACAACACTGCGGCCAACGCGTTGAGCGTGGCGTTCACGGTGGGCAAAACTTGGACGGCAACATCCACGAAGCAATCGAGCCCTAGGGACTCGCGTTGGAAAGTTCGGCGTCGGACTGCTCGGCCGGCTGCGGCGACTCGGATTGCTCCGCTGGTTCGGCCGGCTCGGTGGAAGGCGCCGCCACATCGTCGGCAACTGGTTCCGCTTCGACCACCTCCAACAGCTTGCGCAGCATTTCGATCTGGTCCGGCTCGGTCAGCCGGAACCGTCCGCGCACTTTGCCGTTGCGGTCGACCACGAACGCCCGATCCGAGTGCGTGTTCGTCTCGACGGCCACTTTGAACGAGTCGTTGCCGATCGAGCGAATCAAGTCCATGTCGCCGGTGAGAAACGTCCAGCGCTGCGGATCGGCCTTGAAGTGCGCGGCGTATTTGGCCAGCGCCGCCGGCGTGTCGTTCTGGGGATCGCAGGTGATGCTGACGAAGTGCGTCTCGCTTTCGGGGCTGGTTTCCTGCAACGCCGCCAGCGCCTGGTTCAAGCGCCAGCAGATGGCCGGGCAATTGGTGAAGAAGAAGCTGCCGACCCACACCTTGCCCTGCAACGTGCGCGAGTCGAACGGTTGGCCCTCTTGATCCGTCAGGACGAAGTCCTCGATCGGCGACTCCTGCTCGGCGGCCCCATTCTCGGCCGGCCGTGCGACGGCGATGCGGGCTGGCACAGGCTGCGTGGGCGGCGCGTCCCGCGAACCGGCCTGATCGCGCCGCAACAGCACGAACGAACCGTACATCGTGACCAGCAGACAGGCCAACAACAGCCAGTATTTCGTCGCAGGTCCCATGATCAGCTTACTTTCGTGGGCCGGAATCGCTCCGACCCAGCAGCGTGCAAATTAGTGCCCGGCTTTGGCGGCGCCGGGAGTTTCGTGCCCTTCGCTCTCCTGGCCCGCGCCATGGCGCACCGAACCGGCGTCGCTGCGCGGGGCCGCCATGTACTGCTGTCGTTCTTCGGAGAGCCAATGCCCTCGCAGCCCCACGTCGGGCACCAGCGCCAGGATCAGGAAGATCGACATGAACGCCGCCGGAATCGTGAGCACGTACTTCCAGTTGGCTTCGTACTTCACGTGCATGAAGAACAGGATCACCAGCATGGCCTTGGTGCAGGAGACCGCCATCATGAAGGCCCAGCCGATTTTCGGCTCGTTGTGGAAAGGCCAAGCCGACGAGTACGTGAAGAACGAGGCGCCCGTCAGCACGCACAGCGCGATGAATACGTAAATATACTGCGCGATTCCGCCGTGATTTTCGTGGGCGTCGTCGTGGGCATGTTCGGACATCAAAGATCACTCCCAGCGGGGCATTGTGCGAACGCGTGGAACGCGAAATCAGAACAAATACAACAGCGGAAACAGGAAGATCCACACCAGGTCGACGAAATGCCAGTACAGGCCGATGTTCTCCACAATGCCGGCCGTGGCGACCGAAAGCGTCATGGGAATCATCAACAAGAAAACGATCAGGCCCACGGCGACGTGAATCGCGTGAAAACCGGTGAGCAGAAAATAGGTGCTGGCCCA
>JBBDYK010000016.1:0-9603 GCA_040901665.1 Pirellulales bacterium
CTGGTGTCGAACCTATTTGCCCCATCTGTTCGAGCAGCGCCAGGGGGCCGACACCGAACCCGAGCCGACCGCCCAGGATTATGCCCGCGCCCGCGCCAAGTACGTCCGATCCGGCGGCGGCACTCCTCCGCCCGGCGCCACGCCCATCGAAGCGGCCGAGGAAGAGGCTGGGGGCGAAGCATAGTTTCCTCGCTGCCCGCACCTGCATAACGGAAAAGGAACGGAAAAGGTGTCAGGAACCTTTTCTGACCTGAAGGAAAAAGGTTCCTGACACCTTTTTGGCCCGCGGCCCGCTCTGCCGGGACGTTGGGCCCCATCTGGCTCCCATCCCAGCGGACTGACCCAGCCCGCGTCCTAGCTAGCCGTGGGATTCAGAATGCATTATGATGCCCTTCTTGGCGCTGGGGCCATGTACGCCCCGAGGGCCATTTCCGACTTGGCTCATTCACTGCTATCCGCTGCGGGGGAACGTTAGAGCATGGCACGTAAAGTTCTCAACCGTAAGGAATTGCGCGAAGAATCCGACGCCGCGGAGCGGGCCGGTTCCAAGGCCAAAAAGAAGGCCGTCAAGCCGGAGGCCGTGGACGTCGCGGGGAAAAAAAAGCCCGTCAAGCGCAAGAGCCGTGCCAAGAGCGCCAAAGAAGTCCGTCTCAAGGCCTTCTGGGGCGTGTTCAACCAGTCGATGAAGCGCGTGGCGTTGTTCGAATACAGCCAGCGCAAGCAGGCCGATAAGAAGGCAGCGGAGCTCTCCACCACCGCGAAAACGCCCCATTTCGTGCAACCGGTCAAGGAAGTCATCGAGGAATAGTACGGCGCGGCCCTTTCGGTCCGACCCTCGGTTCCGCGCGATTCCTTTGTCCGGCGCAATGTGGACCAGTGCGATATCGATCGCGACGTGCTGTGCGAAGCGGCCCCATGCCGCGACGCTTTCTTGGAACTGATCGGGTCGTCCCGCGACCGCTTCCGGCCGCCTTGCTTGACTCATGCGCGCGGGCGGTCAAAAATCGCTTTGGAAGGCGGCAGCAGTAGGTAGCTCGATGGGGCGGTCCGAGCGGTTGCCCCGCCCGCTTGTTTTCTGCGACGAGCGGCTGCGCGTCGAGTTTTTCCCCGCCGCGATCCTTCGCCCATTTCCATCGATTGCAAAACTGTTCTGAGACGAGCGCGCCATGGAATTCAAGCCCGGCCATACGGTTGGCATCGACCTGGGAACGACCTTTTCGACGTTGGCCCAATTGGACAAGGAAGGCAATCCCGTGCCGGTCGCCAACGACGACGATTCGGTCGAGACGCCCAGCCTGATCGTGCTGGCAGAGAGTGGGCACGTCGTGGTCGGCCCGAGCCGCACGCGGGCGGCGATGGAGGATCCCGATCACGTGGTCGAACGCGTCAAGCGCCACATGGGCAACGTGGAGTTCAAGCGCACCTTCGACGGCCGTGAGATCACGCCCGAGTTCCTTTCGGCGTTGATTCTGAAAAAGCTGCGCAAAGACGGCGAAAAGCGGATTGGCAAGATCGGCAACGCCGTGATCACAGTGCCCTACTATTTCAACGACGCCCGCCGCAAGGCCACGCAGGACGCTGGCCAAATCGCCGGGCTCAACGTGATCGACATCATCAACGAACCCACTGCCGCCACGCTGACCTACGCCTGGCACCGGGGAGAATTGGGCTCGAAAGATGGCGTCACGCAAAAGCCCCACATGGCGCTGGTCTACGATCTGGGTGGCGGCACTTTCGACGTCACCGTGGTGCGCTACACGCCCACGCACTTCCAGGTGCTGGCCACTGACGGCGACGTGCACCTGGGCGGCATCGACTGGAACGACCGCCTGGTGGACCATGTGGCCGAAGAGTTCAAAAAGAAGCACGGCCTCGATCCGCGCGAGTCGCCGGCCACGCTGCAAATGCTCCGCCACGACGCCGACCAGGCCAAGATCAACTTGTCCGAAGGAACGGCCACTTCCATTGCCTGCCGTCACGAGGGCAAGTCGATCAATCTGCAAATCACGCGCGAACAGTTCGAAGACATGACCGCCGATCTGCTGCAACGCACGACCGATACCGCCACGCTCGTGCTCGAGCAGGCGAAGGTCACCGCGGACGACTTGGACGCCATCGTGCTGGTGGGCGGCTCGACCTTGATGCCCAAGGTGCCGCAAACGTTGCAGGAGCTGACCGGCAAGGTGCCTTACCAGGGATTGTCGCCGCACACGGCCGTGGCCCAGGGAGCCGCCATTCACGCGGCCATCCTGGAAGCCAAGTTTCGCGGCGAATCGAGCGAGTTGGCCGAACGCGTCCGCAAGTTGCTGCGCACGGTGAAGCAGGAAGAAGTGAACTCGCACGGGCTGGGCGTGATGGCCCGCAACCCCAAGACCGGCAAGATGGTCAATCACGTCATGATTCCGCGCAACAGCCGGCTGCCGACCGAGGTGCGGCGCACGTTCGCCACCAGCGAACCCAACCAGAAGCGCGTCAACATCCGCGTGATCGAGGGCGACGCCCCCGACCCGGACGCCTGCTCGATGCTGGGAAACTTTCGCATCACCGGCTTGCCCGACAACCTGCCCAAGGGCTCGCCGGTCGAGGTGATCTATGCGTTTGACTCTTCGGGCCGGGTGCGCGTCAGTGCTCAGGAAAAGACGGGCGGCAAGGAAGCAGCCATCGAAATCGAGCGAAAAGGCGGACTCACCGACACACAACTCAACGCCTTCGTCAGCCTTGCGGATTCCTACCAGGTCGACTAAATACTGCTTGACTGGTTAAGATCAAGAGAGCAGCCCGTTCGACCTTCCTGCGTACTATCGCCCGGATTCCATGACTAAGACGCTCGACGTTTATCGCGACTGGCTGAAGATTGCCGAGACCGCCCGGCCGCTCAGCCACTACCAGTTGTTGCGGCTCAAGCAGTTCGAGGACAACCCGGGCAAGGTGCGCGAGCACTACCGGGCGATGAACGCGCACGTGCGGAAATACGCGGCCGGCGAGTTCGCCAAGCAATCGCAAGACTTGCTCAACGAGTTGGCCCGCGCGATGCTTTGCCTGACGGATGCGCGGCGCAAGGGTGACTACGACGCCTCGCTGGGACGCAAAGACACTTCGGACGGCAAGCGGCGCTCGTTCGAGCAGATTCTGCTGGCCACGAAGGTCGTCGACCAGGCGGCGCTCGACAAGGCCCGGAACTTCGCCAAGGCCATCAACGTCGAGGTGCGCGACGCGCTGGTGCAACAGCGGTTGGCCAAGTACGAGGCGGTGCTGCCAGCCTATGCCGAAGCGATTGGCCTCCCTTATCTCGACCTGCGCGACATTCCGCTCAATCGAACGCTGATTTCGCAAGTGCCACCGCAAATCGCCCGGCAACACTCGTGCGTGCCCGTGATGGTTGACGACAAGCAGTTGCTGATCGCCTCGCCGAACATGCTCGACCCGAACGTGGAGGAAGAGCTGCGGCTGCGTTTCAACATGCCCGTGCGGACGGTGCTGTGTTCGCCCTCGAACATCGACGAAGTGCTGGCCAAATACGTGCCGCGCGACGGCTCGGCGCCGGCGCCGCCCCCGGCGGCCGCCGAGCCTGTGGCAGCCGCCGCCAGCGCCCCGGCCGCGGCGCCTGCGGTGCCCGCCGCTCCCGCGGGGCCAATGACCGAAGACGCCAAGAAACAGCAGCGCGATCAGGCATTGATCGCCTTCGTCGTTACCTCGTGGGTCAGCATGGGCGCGCTGAAGTTCGGCCTTGGCTTCGGTTGGGCCACGGCGACGTTGATCACGTTCTTCGTCGCTGGCGCCGTCGGCGGCATCGTCTGGAAGGTCAAGTCGCGCTAAGGTCGCGCGGCCGGTTTGCCTGGCGCCTAACGGGCATCCTCGTGTTCCGCAGAAGCCTTCGGCGGTATATGCTGCCGGCCGGAGGATGAGTCATGGGATTGCTGGATCGCTTGCGATTGGTTTTTTCCGGCAAGAGGAAATTGCCCGCCACGGCCGCTGCGGACCTGCCGTCGACCATCACGGTGTACGATGCGTTCGGTCGTCGGCTCGAAGTTCCTCGCGACGAGTGGGCCAGCAAAGTGCTGCCCGATGCGCTGCAAGCCGCCTGGGACGACGCCGACGAGCTGTACAACAGCATCGTGCAGGCATTGGAGGATGGCTTCATCGACCAAATCGTGCAGGCCTCCGACCGGCTGATGGCAATCGATCCCAATCGGCAGCGATCGCACACAGTGCGCAGCATCGTACTGGCGAAATCGGGAGATCCGGACGCGGCCGAGCGCCTGTTGACGGCACTTGTCGATGAGCAAGGTCCCAGTGGCGTCGTTCTTACCAATCTGGCCAAGATATTTGCCGACCAAGGTCGCCAGGCCGAGGCCGATGCGACCTTGTGGCGCGGCATCGAGCTCGATCCCAATCAGGACAACGGCCTGCTCTGGTATTGCGCCACGAAGCGCGACAACTCGGGACGCGAAGACGATTTCTGGAAGGCGATGAGCACTGCGGCCGCCATCGAAGGAAGCTGGCGCCCCCAGCTTTGGCTGGCGCGTCACGCGCTCGATCAGAATGATCTGGCCGCCGCCCGAAGGTTCTACGAGCACGTCTTGAAACTCGCCGCCGGCGAGCCGCACGTGTTGGCGATGATATCGGGCGATTTGGGGAATCATGGCCAAACGGATGCCGTAATCGAGTTGGTGCTGCCGGGCTACGATCCCAAGTTGGGCGACCCGTTGACGGGTCTCAATCTGCTACAAGCCTGCGTGGAAACGAACAATTTGGCCGAAGGCGAGAAGCTACTTCAGGCGATGTTCGCGGCCGATCTCCCGCCCCTGAAGGAACGCTTGTTTGAGTTTGCGAACGTATTCGACAAAATGCGCGCGGCGCAGCCCCGCTTGCTGGCTCAGGAAACGGAATCGATCCGCATCGAAGTGCTGCCGTTCGACAAGCCACTCTGGTCGTATGGGCTTCACAATCCGACATGGCTGTTTGAGCCCATCGTCGAGCGCAGCGATTCGGTCGTGTTGGTTCCGTTGGCGAACACGACGCCGACCGATCAGCGGCAGGCGATGGCCCAACGCGAAGACGACTTGGGCCGGACCACCCGCAGCCTGCCTGCCTACCTGGCGGAATCGCTGTTCTTTTGGACGGCGCTCGAACCTCGCTTCATGTTGCCGGTGGTCCGCGGCGGCGGCCCCGTGGTGGTCGGCAAGCCTTGGGACGCAGCGCAAATCATGAGTTTTTCCGAGGGTGCCCGCTACGCCGTCGCGGGCACGGTTTGCCAGAATGACGAAACGCTTGATATCGATCTCTCCATTTGGGATTGTATGCTGGTCCAGGTGATTGAGCGCTTTCGCTACTCAGCCACTAGCGAGCGCTTTGGCGCGACGATCTTGACTATCGAGCGCGACATAGTCGGTTGCCTGGCGGCAGGCGATGTTTCCGCCGGGCCGCGCATGGCGTATTACGCCCGCCCCGATGCACTGTTGGCGCCGAACTACCTGACGTGCCTGGGGCAAACGTTGATGTTGTCGCTGGTGCAGAACGACGTGCTATCGAAGGACTCGCTGTGGGGCGAGCGAAACATCCTGGAGTATTGCATGCAATACGCGTTGGAAAGCCCCCACGAGCAGGTGCCCAAGATTCTCTTCTTAAGCGCCGTTGCCAAGTGCCACGACTATGGCTCGGCCATCGCCGGCGACTTTCGGCGCGCGGTGTCGCAGTTCGTCGATCAAGAGACGGACCACAACTGCGCCTTTTATCGTCTCACGCCCTTGGCGCTGCGGATCTTCGATCCCGAACGATTTCACCTGGTCAAGGCGGAGTTGCTGGGCGGCGCCACCGGCTCCTATCGCGAGTGGCTCGAAGCATTGATGCTCGATTCGCCCTAGTGGAATGTCGACTGAAGCTGCCCAATTCAATCGAATTGACAGTCTACCAGCGGCGGATCACTGCTTGTGACAAAGAAAAGCTTCCAACCGCTGACGGGTTTCGGGACTGTCGAGCCCCAGCTTGCCGAAGCCGGGTTCGGCGCCCGCATCGACGGCGCGCTCTTGATGCTCGAGATAGTTGGTGATGAGCATCACAGGAATGGCCGAAAGCGCCGGATCGGCCTTCATCTGCTCGACGATCTCCACGCCGTCGGTGCCATCGGCATCGAGCACGCGATTCACCAATACCAGGTCGAAGGCCCCCGAGCGCAACAGGTCGAGAGCGCTGGGCGCATCGTGCGCGGCGACCACCTCGGCCTCGAACTGGCTTTCGATCACGTGCCGGATGGAGGCGTGATCCATGCCGCATTGGCCGATGTTGAGAACGCGCTTCATGCGAATACCATCGCGCGGATTTGAACGCACCAGGTCCGCCGGGAACGCCGCCACGCGACAACCGGGGCCGACACGGCCCAGTTACCATAGCCCAAAGCGCGTGGCGATACCAGTATGGGCAGCCGCAGAGGGTCACTGGCACCTTGCCAGTGCTGGAGGCACCAGCCCGCCGGACACTCGCTGCGCTTGATGCGAGCCGGCGAAACGCCAGTGCCAACCTATCCAGGCGCCATTGCCGCCCGGGCGCTACTCGTCCTCGTTCACGATGGCGAACAGGTGGTCCTTGTCCGCGATGAACAGAGTGTTGTTTGCCACCACCGGCGTGCTATAGACCGAGCTGCTCATGGGAACCTCGCCCAACAGGTCCATCTCCTTCGAGAGCTTGAAGATCGAGATGTCGCCGTCCTCGTCCCCCACATAGACTTTGTCGTCGACGATTAACGACGAACCCCAGGCAGCGGCCAGCATGTCGTGCGTCCAATAGGGGATGCCCGTCTTGGCGTCCACGCAATGGAACAGGCCGCTGAAGTCGGCGATGAACAACAGCCCGTCTTTGATAGCCGCGGTGCCGCAGGTGCGGTGCATGGTTTCTTCGAATTCGAGCTTGCCGTTGCCGTTGGCATCGTGCGAGGCGTAGTGCCAAACCGCGGCCGAGTTGGGATTGTCGCGGGCGACTTCGCCGTTTTCCGGATTCACTGCCTGCATCCGCTTGTGCGGAATCGGCTTGCTCAGATCGTTGACATTGAAGGCCAGTTGCGGGCTGACGTCGCCGCGCTTGGTCGGATCGATGCACCACAAATGGCCCACCCCCTCGCCGTGCTCCGGGTCTTCGCCGACGCCGATATAGACCAATCCGTCATAGACGACTGGGGTGCCGATCAGATGATTGCGATCGGCGCGGCCGCCCAACACGTACTTCGATTCCTTGGGATTGCAGTCGAACTTCCAAAGCAACTCCGGATGCCCGCTGTCGCTGCCGCTGTCGGCGCGAAAGCTATACAGCCAACCATCGCCGGCGCCGAACAAAACCTGCGGCACGCCGCCCAGCACGGCATAGGTCGGCGACGACCACTGCCCGTGCAACACGTTCGCGCCGGGCGAGCCATCGGTCCAAATCACCTTGCCGGTGTTCTTGTCCATGGCCACGAAGCTGGGCGCGCCGGGCGCTGGCAGATTCACGTGTCCTTCATCGACGCCGTTGGACGTGTTGACGAACAGCAGATCGCCGGCCGCGGTGACGGAGCAACTGCACATGTTGTGCTGCGAAACTCCTAGCTCCGTCATCATGTTCAAGCGCCAGATGACGTCGGCTTCGTCCTTGTCGTCGGTGTTGATGAGCTTGAATGCCGAAAGCTTTGGCCCAGCCACTTGCAACCGCACCTCGCGTGCCACGCCACTGGCCGGCGTGAACGAGAGCTTGACGTTCGCGCCGTCGGCTGCCACCTTGGCATCGGCCGGCACGTCCAACCCCACCGCCGCGAACTGGGCGGCCAGCTCCGGGCTCATCTTGCCCTGCTTGAGCGCGGCCAGCACACCGGCCAATTTGTCCATGGCCGGGTCGTCGTTCTTCATGATGTCGAACAAGCGGCCGGGTTCGTTTATCACCGGGCCGTTGTCTTTGCCGTCGTGGAAGCCGTGGGTGTCGAGACAGACCACCTCGCCGCGATTGGTCACGTACCACAATCGATCGCCCTCAATCATCGGCGCTGCGCACACGCCTTGCAGCGGCCAGTCGTGGACGCGTCCGGTGGGCAGCTTTTCGTTCGAGTGTTGCCAGAGAAACTTGCCGTCCTTCTCGTCAAAGCAAACCAGCACGCCCAGATCGATATTGGCGGGATAGCGCTTCAGATTGCCGGCGCCGTTGTTCGTGCCGACGTACACCTGGCCGTTGGCGACCACCGGGTTGCCGTAGGATTGCGAGCCGAGCTGTGCCACCCATTTGATGTTGTGCGCGTCGTCTTTGACCCACTTGCCTTCCTTGTCGAACGAGCCGACTTCCCATTCGGTGGCGATGTTCTTGCCTTCGGGCGTGTTGTTGCGGATGCTCGATCCGCCCCATTGACCCCAGTCGCTCGGACCGACGCCCTGCGGCGGGTTGTCCAGCTTTACGGCCGGCTTTTTCTCGGGCGCTGCGGCTAGTAGTCTTGTGCGATACATGCCGCTCAGCAAGCCGGCGCCGCCCCCAGCAATCATGCCGGCGAATAGCAATAAAATCAAAGTAGTGCGTGCCGTCTTCATAGTGAATCATCTCTCCCGATGAATAGCGACCAAAGGAAATAGGCTTCGCGATCGGCGTGAGTCATTCGACGCGTCCAGGCGGTCGGGCATCAGCCGGTTCATTCGTTCTCAACGACGGAAACGTTATCGACATTGATCTCCGCGACTTGCGCGTTGCCGAACAGCCCGGGGCTGCCGACCGTGTTGGGCGTTTCGTCGACGGCCTCGATTGACCAAGTGGTGGGCTCTTCCAGCCCGCGCTTCCAGACTTTGCCTTTCAAGACCGCCTTGCCACCTTCGTTCGACGCGCGAAACTTCATGGTGTACCAGGTATCGCCCTCCCACTTGAAGGGCACGGTCTTCGAGAACCGATCGAGCTGCGACGTCCAAGAACGGATTTGAATCTCCTGGTGGTCGCCCATCAGGTCCATGGTATAGCGCTGCGCGATCAGGCCGATGTCGGGAGTCTTGCCTCCGGTGGTCACGCCCAGCACGTCCGCTTGGATCGTGTAATCATGAAAGTCGTCGTGCCCCATGAGCAACTGGCTGCGCGTGCCCTTGGGGATGGTGGTGATTTTGACCATGACCTTGTTGCCGTCGACGTCGCGGATGATATTGCGATAGCGCGCGCCGACCCAGGTAACCGGCACCTCGCCGCTTTCGAAATCGAACTTCCAGGGCAGCTCGGGCACGACGCGAATGCGGGCCTGTCCCTCCAGATCGCCCACTTTGGCTGTGACGATGGTCGCCGTGTGCGCCGGCGCGCTGGCCGCCACATACGTGCCGTACGAGCGCACTTCGCCGGGGCCGGCCAGCTCGAACTTCGCAGGCTGGCTCGTGAGCAGTTGGCCGCGGCTGTTGTAGAGATTGACCGTGAACTTCTGCTCCTGGCCCGGCTTGAGCAGCGCCTCGGCCGGCACGACCTGTACGTGCGCCGGCGGTTCGTCGCTGCCGGCCGGCATTTCCTGGGGCAATGCGGGGCGCGGCGTTGCCGCGGGCCGCGGCATGAGCTGGATCGGCGAGGCCTGGGATCTCTTCAAGCGCTCGCCCGGCCTGTGGATCGGCATGGTGCTGGTGCTGTTCGTGA
>JBBDYK010000017.1:0-9590 GCA_040901665.1 Pirellulales bacterium
AACTGCAAGGCCGAGAGCTCTCGTTGCCGATTGCCGCCACGGTGCGCGATTACACGCTGGGAGGCACGGCCGTCTTCGTCGATCAACTTCCGGCGGCCGACTGGATCACGCTCGGCCGCGCGCAAATTATCACCGTCGTAGCGAAACCCAATACACCCATCGAGCCGCTCGCCGAAAAGCTCAAGCCGCTCGTGGAATCCGCAGGGATCAGCGTGCAGTCCTTCGCCGAGATTCGCGGTCGACTCGACGTGCTTATCGCCGGCATCGTCGGCGCACTGTGGGGTTTGCTGGCCATCGGCTTCGTCATTGGCGGACTGGCGGTGGCCAACACCTTGTCGATGAGTGTCTTCGAGCAAACTCGCGAACTTGGCCTGCTGCGCATCATCGGCATGACGCGCCCTCAGATGCGGCGGATGATCTTCTGCGAGTCATTGCTGTTGGGCATCCTCGGCACGCTGTTGGGCACCCTGGCCGGACTGACCACCGCCTGGATCATTCACCTCTGCAACGAACCGCTCTTGGGCCACGCCATTCCCTTTACGCTGCACACCTGGCTCGTCGTCGCCAATGCCGTGGCCTGCCTGATCATCACCATGCTTGCCGCCTGGCTGCCCGGCGAACGCGCCGCGCGGCTCGATTTTCTGTCGGCGATCGCCTACGAGTGAGACAGGCTGGAGGTGGGAGGCTGGCGGAACGGGAAGCGGAAGTCATGGGAAAATGTCGGGCAGGACGGTTGTTACCGCTTTCGTGCCACGACGTAGATGCGCTTCATCAGCTTGAGCTTGGGAAGCTCCATCTGCGAGAACGAGAGCCAGACGGAGGCGGACTGTTGGCCCATCTCGGCGATCAACTTGTCGCGGTTGGCGATGATTCGCTCGTGCACTCCCCGCTGTCGCTCGAGCCAGCCGGCGCATTCGTCGTAGGAGACGATCTCGAAACCGTTGGATTCCAGCAACGGGCGATAGTCCTTCACGCGCTGCGGCTCGTCGAGTTCCCAGGTCGTAAACGCGAAGCGGGCGCCCGGCTTGAGAATACGTGCTGCTTCTTGGAAGGTGCCGGTTTTGTCGGGAACCATGAATAGCGCGTCGATGCTCATCGCCGCATCGAACGCGCCATCGGCGAACCGCGTGTCGGCGATATCGCCCACCTGAAAGCGCGCGCGCCCCTCCACGCCGAACGCGGCGATGCGCCGCTGTGCGTCGGCAATGGCCACTTTGGCAATGTCGACGCCGACGGCGCTTGCCCCTGTCTGCCGGGCCAGCCACAACGTCGCTCCGCCACGTCCACACGCCAGATCGACGAATTTCTGACCCGGACTCACGTGCAAGTCCTGGGCAAAGCGTCCTAACTCGCTGACGGTGAGAAAGCCCGTGCTGTCGACTTCCTCTGGGTACTCGGGCCCGAACACCTCGCGATAGATGCCGCGAAACGTCTCGCTTTGCGATTGGCCTCTGTACAGCGCATTGAACACGCCGTTGATGCCCCAGTGGCCGACCGTCGAGAGCCAGTACAGCGATGCGACGACCGATTTCAGCCAGTGTACGAAGCGATTGGCCAAGCGTGCGTTCCCGTGTTATTGCGTTGTTGTGGAGTGATCGTGGGCGCTACTCTCATCCAAGAGATTCTGCTTGCGCGCGGGCAGGAAAGCCAGCTTCTTGTTGCACGCCACTTTGGCAATTAGAATCGCACGGATCCCAGTTGCACCGGTTATTCCGGCGGCCGTGTCGCCGATCCCGCCCTTTCTGAATCCGCCCATGGCTTCCGCATCCGGCTCTTCCCTGTCGCTGGTGAGTGTCGACGCCACCGATGGCGTCGCCACGATCACGATCAATCGCCCGGACGTGTTGAACAACATCAACTTCGCCGTGCTGCATCAACTGCAGTTGGCGTTCGACGCTGCGATTGCCGATCCGAAGGTGCGCGGCATCGTGCTGGCCGGCGCCGGCAAGGTGTTCGTCGTCGGCGCGGATATAGAGTTCTTCATCCGCAACATGCCGGGCGACGTGCCGCGGATCGTCAAATTCACCGAGGCCGGCCACAGGCTATTCAACACGATCGACGGCTCGCCCAAGCCGGTGATCGCACGCGTGCAGGGCGCGGCACTGGGCGGCGGCACGGAAATCGCGCTGGCCTGCGACCACGTCATCGCGGCGCCCGGCGGCAGCTTTGGTTTTCCGGAGACCGGTCTAGGCATTTATCCAGGCTTCGGCGGCACGCAGCGCGCTCCGCGCAAGCTCGGCATCGGGCTGGCCAAGTGGCTGATCTTCACCGGCAAGACGCTCTCGGCTGCCGAGGCTTGGAAGATCAGTCTGGTGGACGAAGTCGTGCCGCCGGACCAGTTGGACCGCGTTTGTCGCGCAGCGGCGCTCGGCCAACACAACTATGCCGCGCGCCCGGTTCGCACGCCCGATCACGACGTCGTCGAGTCGTTTTTTGCGCGCAGCCGCGCCGAAGACTTGCGCAGCGGCACGGTTGACACGCGCGGTGAAGCGGCAGCCGCCCGAGCGATGAAGCTCGTAGCCGGCAAGGCGCCGATTGCGCTGCGGCTGGCCGAAGCCATGATCGACCACGGCATGCAAATCTCGCTGGCCGACGGCTTGCAGCAAGAAATCGACCATGTCACCGAGATTTTCACCACCGCCGACGCGTTGGCCGGCCTCACGTTCCGTACCGGCAAGCAACTCGGCTCGCCGGCGTTCGAGGGCCGTTGAGCGCCTCGGTTGACGCGGCCGACCCCGCTACAATCGCTCGCGCCGGTCGACGATTTCGAAACCGCGCTTTGCGTGGCGCTGCACGCGGCCCGCGGGCGTGCGGATGTCGTGCGGCCAGATCACCAGCCAGTCGCCGTCTGCGGCTTCACCCAGCAGTTGGGGCTTCACCTTGCGCGTCACCAGCGGATAGGTGTCGTATGACAGGTTCCACATCGGATGAAGGTGCAGAGTCGTGGCACACACGTCGCCAATGAAGAAGGCCGTTTGTCCGGCCGAAGTGAAGGAGAAGGCCAAATGCCCGCGCGTGTGGCCGCCCGTCTGACGAGCACGCAAGCCGGGCACGATTTCCTCGTCGCCGTCGATCAAGTCCACCGTGCCGGCATCGGCCAATGGCGTCAAGTTTTGCAGGGGATACGCGGTTTCCAGCTCGGGCGATTGACCCAACGCGTCGTTCCATTCTTCGCGTCCGATCACGTAGCGAGCATTCGGAAAGGTTGGCACGATGGTCCGCTGGTCGCCGTAGCGCGTCAGTCCGCCCGCGTGATCCCAGTGCAAGTGCGTCATCACCACCAGGTCGACATCCTCCGGACTCACGCCCACAGCGGCCAAGTTGTCGACCACCGGGTTACCGCATTCCAGTTCCCAGAAATTGCGATCGAGCTTGCCGTACTTGTCGCCGTAGCCGGCATCGACCAGCACGGTGCGACGCCCATCGCGGGCCAACAGGCAATTGGCCCCCAGCCGCACGCGATTGTTCGCATCGGGCGCGATGACGTTGGACCACAGCGGCTTGGGCACGACGCCGAACGCCACGCCACCATCGATCGAGAAGGTGCCGCCGTTGATCGAGTCAAGTTGCCAGTTGCCCAGGTTCATCGAGTCGATTCTCCGCCCGATCGCGACAGGCGGCAATCGCCGGCACAGCCCCCGCCCTGCCGCCAAGGGTACCGTAAGCGTACGTTATGGAAGCTGGTCGCGAATCACCTTGCCGTTGGCCGACTTTGGCAGCGCGTCCATCAGGGTCACCCGCGCGGGCCGCTTGTAATAGACGAGTTGGCGCTCGCAATGCGCTTTGATCTGTTGGGCGTCCACATCGTCGTCGGCCACCACCGCGGCGCGCACTTGCAGCGTGCCGTAGCGCGTCCTGCCGGGATAGACCTTCACTTCCGCGATACCGGGCAGCGCGGCAATCACTTCTTCGACCTCGCGCGGCAAGACCTTCATGCCTGACAGATTGATCACTTCGGCCTGACGGCCATAGAGATGCAAGGCGCCCTCGACCATGCGCCCCAAGTCTCCGGTATTGAACCAGCCGTCCTGGAAGCACGAGGTGTCAAGTCGTTCGCCGATCAAGTACCCGGCCATGAGCGAGCGGGAGCGCACGTGTACCGAGCCGATACCCTCGCTCAGTTCCGTGGGCTTCTCGGGCGGCCGCACGTCGATCTCGACGCCGTGAAATGAAGGTCCCACATAGCCGCCAATGGCCAGCGGGCCAGCGGGCCGCGCCACGGCGATCGCGCCTGTTTCGGTCGTGCCGTAGAGCGGGCAAACGCGCGAGCCCGAGAATCGCTCGAAGTTGCGTGCGGTTCGTTCGGTCAGCGGCGCTCCGCCGGTGATGACACGCCGCTCGGGCGCGTGCAGCCGCTTGCCGGCGCCAAACATCAGTGTGTCCAACAACGACGCCACGGCCGGCAGTATCGTGATCCGGTGATCCCGGCAAGCTTCGAATACGGCCTGCGGGCGAAACCGCCTCATGGTCACCAGGTTGGCGCCGGTTATCAGCGGCGTGAAAACGCACCAACCGTGTGAGTAGGCGTGGCTCATCGGCGAGAGAGCCAACAGCGTGTCATCGGCGCCGACACCCAGCGTGCTGACGTAGTGTTCGACTTCGGCAATGCCGGCGGTCACCGGTCGCACGGCCATCTTCTGCTGGCCGGTCGTGCCCGAGGTGGGGTGCAAAGGCACGCCGGGCAACGACAAGAAGTCCGCTGCTTCGGCCGCGGTCCCCGTGTCGCCCCACACCACTTCGGCCCAATCGGCGCCGGCGAAGGTGCTGGCCTGGATGCCGGCCGACTCAAAGTCGCGTTCCTGCTGGGAGTCCGTGATGATGAAGCGGGCGTGGAAGCGATCGGCGATACGTTTCAATTCGGCCGGCGGCGTGTCCATGTGCACCAACAGCGGCGAGCCGTCTTGCGCCAGCACGGCTGCCCACACGGCGATGAATAACGGCCCATTGCCGACCGCGACGATCACGCGATCGCCCGACGACAGCCCCGACTCAACCATCCGCCGCGCCAGTCCGTGCCAGGCGGCGACCAATCGCGCCGGCGTGATGATCTGAGGGGCATCTAGATCGACGATCGTGCCGCGGTAGTTTTCCACCGCATCCAGGATCGGCGCCGCAGTCATGTTTACGCCCTGGGGCTTCGGCTGACGTAACATGGCCATTATCGCAGACGGTTGAACGTTGAACAGGCACTTCCCTGGGGCGGCCGCGAAATGGCGTCGTGCCGATGATCGAGGGACTGGAGTGGGCAGGAGTGGGCGCGGCGCCGCGACGAAATCAGGCAGGCAGGATCTCGCGGCTTTGAATCTTCTCGGTGATCATGTCGATGTCGTCGGTCAACACGCGATCCTCGTCCATCGGCGGCACGAACTCTCGAATGCGGCCGTAGACTTCTTCGATCCGTGCCGATGACTTGAACGGACGGCACAAGTACAGGGCCTGCGCCGCCGTGAGCAGTTCGATCGCCAACACGCGACGTAAATTGTCCAAGATGCGCAGTGCCTTGAAGCCGGCCACCGGACCCATCGAAACATGATCCTCTTGCGTGACGTTGGTGGGAATCGAGTCGACCGTGGCCGGAAAGCTCAGCGACTTGGATTCGCTTACCAGCGCGGCCGCGGTGACGTGCGCCATCATCAGGCCCGAGTTCAATCCGCCGTCATGTATCAGAAACGTAGGCAGGTGGCCGCGCGGCGGACGCATGGCCTGGCTGATGCGCCGCTCGGAAATGTTGGCCAAAGTGGCGAACGCGCTGGCCAGCCGGTCGCTGACGCGGCCGGGATAGATGGCGTGGAAATTGCCGCAATAGCGGACAACGCCCTCGTCCGGGAACAGCAGCGGATTGTCGGTGATGGCGTTGATTTCGCGCGCCAGCACGGTCTCGCTGTGGTCGATCTCCTCCCAGACGGCGCCGTGTACCTGCGGCACGCACCGTAGCGAATAGGGATCTTGAATCCAATGACTGTCGCGGTGTCGTTCGGACAACTCGGACGTCTCTCCCAGCCAATAGCGCAGCGCCCGGCCGCATTCGATGGTGCCAGGGTGACCATGGGCTCGCATCGTCGGCTCGGCGCTGGTCATACGGTCGCCACCCAGAGCTTCGATGGTCATAGCCGCCGCAAGGTTGGCCACTTTTAGAAGGTATTCGCCCTCATACCAGGCTTTCACAGCCAGTGCCGTAGTCAGGTGCGTGCCATTGATCAGGCTCAGTCCTTCTTTCGGACCCAGTTCGATCGGCTCCAGCCCTGCACGGTTAAGCGCGCTGGCGGCCGGAACGCGTTCGATACGACCGCCGACGGGCATGGTGCAATAGCCCTCGCCCAACAGGGGCAACATCGCATGGGCACCGGGTCCCAGGTCGCCCGAAGCGCCCACGCTGCCTTGCGAGGGGACCCAACCGAGGATACCCGCCTCGAGCATTTGCGTGACGCTGCGAATCGTGCTGAAGCGCACGCCACTATAGCCTTGGCAGAGGGTGTTCAGACTGATCACGCACAGCGCCATGACCAGGTCTCGCGGCAGGGGATCGCCGACGCAGGTGCAGTGCGAACGGACGATGTTCTTCTGCAGGGCGGCGACCTTCTCCGGCTCGATCGCGATGTTGGCGAAATGACCAAAACCCGTGTTGACGCCGTAAACCGGCTCCTCCGAGGCGACAATCTTTTCCAGCAGGTCCGACGCTTCACGAACTCGACCAATGGTGGCGGATGAGTATTCGATGCTGACGCGTGTCGCCGGATCGAGTGCAAGCTGCGCAAATCTCCACAGCGTTGCCGGCACCAACGGGGCATCGCCCAGAATCAGCCGACCCGGACGCGTACCCATTTCGGCGGTGCCACGCGTGCGCGCGGTCGCCACTTCACCGTTGGTAGCGTTTCCGTTCGTCGCGGTCGAATCTATCATCGCGCTCTCGTTGGGGTGAATCGATGTGACAGCACGTAACGTGCCTGCGCGCAATGGCACTACTGTAGCCGCAAACTCATTCTAGTTTATCCATTATGCCCAGAGTTCAGGTATGCTATCATCGCGATGGAAGTCCGTCAAATCGCCCGAATCGCTGCCCGTTTCGGTCGTCTGGCAGCTCGATCGTGTGAGGTTCTTGCCAATGCGTGCCGCGCAATCAAGCACCAGTTTGTTCGCCATCCGTGCAGTCAGGCGACATTGGCGTCACAATCCGGATATTCCTCTCGTGGCAGCGCAGTGACTCGGCTAGCGAGTCGTTTTGGCTGTGCAACCTTCGCGCCGTACTCATGCCTGCGGGGGCACCCCTATCGTGACCGGTCGGCTTACCACGGTAGAGTGCCCATTTCGGCGCGTGATTCGCATAGCCGGAGACGGGAGGCAAGGATCAACTCGCTGGACCATGCCGCAAGTCCGTCAAATTCGCTTCAGCAAGCATACTTTAAGCCCTGGCAAATTACGCAGTTACGCTATGTTGACTGTCCGAAAAATACCGAGTATCATCGGTTGCTTACCGGACCGTCTAAGTTCGCCTGTTCGACCTAAATTAATGGGCGACCTAAGTTAATAAAGTGGTCCGACGATGGATGCGCTTGACGCTGCACCAAAGGCAGCAGGCCCCTGCTAGCTAGCACTTGCCCATGAAGTACCTCCTGCTTACAGGCGCAACGGGATTGGTCGGCCGCTATTTGCTGCGCGACTTGATCCTGGCGGACGTGCCCGTGGCCGTGCTCTGCCGGTCCAATCGGGTGGAGCCTGCGAGCCAGCGCGTGGAAGTGCTGATGCAGCGTTGGGAGCGGCTTGAGGGGCGCAGCTTGTCCCGCCCAGTCGTCTTGGAGGCCGACCTGCGCCAGCCGATGCTCGGCCTCGGCGCCGACGATTTGGCTTGGATTCGGGACAACTGCGACCGCATTTTGCACAATGCCGCCAGCATGACGTTTCGCGAGGACAAGCACGGCGAGCCCTTTCGCAGCAACAACGAGGGCCTGCAAAACGTGCTGGACGTCTGCCGCAGTTCCGGCATCCGCAAGTTTCATCACGTGTCGACGGCCTACGTTTGCGGACTGCGCGGCGGCCGCGTGTACGAGCACGAACTGGACCTGGGACAGCAAAACGGCAACGTCTACGAAGTCAGCAAGTTGACCGCCGAGAAGATGCTCCGCGGCGCGGACTACCTGGATGAGTTGACCGTCTATCGTCCGGCCAGCGTGGCGGGCGATTCGCAGTCTGGATATACCGTCTCGACGCACGGCTTTTACTTGCCGCTGCAGTTGGCCTATGTCATGGCGGACAAATTGCCCACGCGACTGATGGGCGAACGCTTCTTCCGGCTGCTGGGACTGCGGGGCGACGAGGGCAAGAACCTGGTGCCGGTCGACTGGCTCTCAGCGGCCATTGTCCACGTGGTGACTCATCCCGAGCTTCATCGCGAGACCTATCACCTGACCAATCCCCGGCCGGTCACGGTCAAATTGATTCAAAAGATCGTGCAGGACGCCATTGAGAAGTACTCGTCGCGGCGGTTCGTCGGCGAGCTTACCGAACAGCAGATTGTCGATTACGAGGCGCTTTTTCAGCAATACATGGAGGTTTATCGTTCGCATTGGCGAGATGATCCGGTGTTCGATCGCACGAACACGGATCGCGCTTTAGCGCACTTGCCTTGTCCCGAAATCGATGAAGAGATGCTGCTTCGCATCGCGAGTTACCCGGTGAAGGAAAACTTCGTGCTGAAGCGGATGGAGTCGCCCGAGCCCGGTTTCCAGGCGTTGGAACATCTCCGACGCGTGGCCTCGTCCGCTCGGCGCATCGTGCCCAGCACGGCGCCGTCCGACGCGGTGGGCTTTCAGGTCACTGGCCGATGCGGAGGTCAGTGGCGCCTCGTGATGCGTGAGGGGACGGTGGTCGCAGTGGAGCCCGGTTTGGTGCCCGACGACCGCGTCCAGTTTCACTTGAATTCTCACACGTTCTCCTCGCTGGTCGAGGGACGCTCGACGGCCGAGCAATCGGTGCGCACCGGTCGCGTCCTGATCGAAGGCGGCGAAAGCGGTCGTGCGAACGAGGAAGACTACGTCCGGTTCCTTCAGTCCATCGTTTCACTTTCATGACGTTTCAGCCGACGCGCTGAACCAAAATCTCCCGCGACTTTGTTTCGCGGGCCCGGATGGCAAGCATGCTTGTCGCCTGGCCGCGCTCGCTGGAGATGACCAGGGTAACAGAGCATGGAAACGCAGTTCGATCATACGAGTACTCCGATTGCCATCGTCGGCATGGCGTGTCGCCTGCCGGGCGCGGACAACTTGGAACAGTTTTGGCAGTTGCTCGCAAGCGGCGGCTGCGCCGTTGCTGAGCTGCCGCACGAGCGGCTCGACCAGGAACTGTACTACGATCCGCGACGGGGCCAGCGCGGCAAGACCTACGCCAAACTGGGCGCGATCATCTCCAGCCGCCAGTTCGACCGCCAGGCTTGTCCCATCCCGCCGCAATTGGAGCGCGCCGTCGACAACGCCCACCTGTTGATGTGCCAGACGGCCTGCGAGGCATTGCGGCACGGCGGCCTCGATCCGTTCAATTTGCCGCTGCGCAACACGGGCGTGTTCATCGGCCATGCCCAAGGGAGCAACCTGGCCGGC
>JBBDYK010000018.1:0-7162 GCA_040901665.1 Pirellulales bacterium
CTGCGACAATGCTCCGCCCCGTTTCGTATCACGTTGACTTGATCGAGGCAGCCAAACAGGACCGCAACGATCATTATGTGCAGGACGGCGACGTCGTGATGGTGCAGCGACGCGAGCCGCAATCGATCGACGTGATCGGGTTGGTGAGCAAGCCCGGCCGGTTCGAGTTGCCGACCAACAAAGAGCTCAACCTGCTGGATGCGCTGGCGTTGGCGGGCGGAACCAGCACGCAGTGGGCCGACAAAGTTCACATTGCGCGGCACACGCCGGGCGAGAACCAACCCGCCGTGATCGTCGTCAGCATCCGCGAAGCAAAGCGATTCGGCAAGGGCAACTTGCGTCTCGGTCCGGATGACGTGGTGAGCGTGGAGACCACCCCAACCACGTTGATCACCGACTCGATACGCACGGTCGCTCCCTATTCGATTACCGCGATCATTCCCTTCCTCTGGTAGATTCGTATGACCACCGAACCTCGCGCAGCAGACGCGCCGCCTCCCCTGCGTGCTACGCACGCCGCGCACGCGATCATGCAGTTCGCGCGCGTCGTGCGTCATTGGCGAGGTGTTGTCATCGCGTCGCTGGCCGTGTGCATGTCGCTGGGCGGCTTGTACTATGCGACGACCGGGCGGTTGTACGAAGCCAAGGCCTCGCTGCTGGTGCTGCAAACCGGCACCGACGTCAACAGCACGTCGATGACTCCCGAGGGAATGCGGCAGGGTTTGATGCCGACCTACGAACGGCTCTTCCACAGCACCGCGGTGTTGGAGGGGGCATTGGCGCAGTTAGAGCCCGCCGACCGCGTCGATCTGGATCCGCACAACCGCGATACTTGGGTCAACGCCCTTCGCGCCAATCTGACGGCGATCACGGCGCGGCAAACCAATATCATCGAAGTGTCCTATCGTTCGCAGAGCGCCGAGGCTTCGGTTGCGGTGGTCAATGCCGTGCTGAAGTCGTACTTCGATTTCATGGAAGCGACGCACCGGGGAACCGCCGGCGAGATCATTACGGCGCTCACCAAGGACAAGGCGCAACTGGAGCAGCAGCTTTCGCTCAAGCAAGAGGAGGTATCGCAAGCCCGTCGCAAGGGCGGCGACCTGGGCATCCGCAGCGACAGCAAAGTGGTGCATCCCATGGTGCAGCGCGTCGTGGCGCTGAACGAGGCGCTCATCGGCATACAGCAGAAACGGCTGGAACTGCAGGCCACGATGGCCGCCGTCGAGTCGGCCGTGCGCAACGGAGAGGATCTGCAGCAGCACTTCCTGGCACTGGAAGCGTCCGTCGGCCGCGAGGTGCTATTGTCCGGCCTGGGTTTCAGCAGCCGCGACGCCGTCGCGCAGTCCAACATGGAGAAGAGCCTGCTGGAGGACGAAGCCCAACTGTCCACGTTGCGAAATTACTACGGTCCGCTGCACCCGCGCGTCGTGGAAACCGTCGA
The DNA here is from genome assembly GCA_040901665.1 of Pirellulales bacterium. Classification (GTDB taxonomy): domain Bacteria; phylum Planctomycetota; class Planctomycetia; order Pirellulales; family PALSA-1355; genus JTS-RE94. The sequence goes on from JBBDYK010000018.1 coordinate 1,442, forward strand.
CCGAGTCCGGGTCACGCGCCAATATCTCGCCGAGTATCGAACCCGCGTCGGTCAGCGCATGCACCAACTGCGCGACGGGCAACTCGGCCAGGTGTTACTGCAGATGGTCCGTCAGCGCCTGAAGGAAACCTGGGAGCACGAGCGTGCGCTTCATGCCAACTTCGAGGCCGCCAGGACCGAAGCCGTTGCCTATACGGGCGAAATGGAACGCTTGCAGATCCTGGAGCACGATCTGAAGTTCCTGCACGAATTTCGCGACGTGCTGTTGAACAAGATCGCCAGCATCGATCTGAAACAAAATCACGGCGACATTCGCACGGCCATAGTCAGCGAACCGGTGCTGCCGAAGCGAGCCGTCTGGCCGAAGGCATCCTTGATCGTCGTGTTCAGCTTGGCCGGCGGCCTGGGGCTGGGGCTGGGGCTGGTCTACGTGCTCGACGTGCTCGACGATCGTTGGCGTTCGCCGGATGAATTGCGGTCCCAACTGGGGGCGCCGCTCCTGGCCGTGGTCCGCAAGATGCGAGACCTGCCGGGCGTGGGACTGGAAGCGATCTCCATGCACGTTTCGCCCGACAGCCCGGAGACCGAGGCTTTTCGCACCCTGCGCACGACGCTGGCCTTTGGCAGTCACGATGCCACACGCATTGTCGTCACCAGCGCCGAGCCGCAGGACGGCAAGACAACCGTGTTGTCCAACCTGGCCGTCGCCTGCGTACATTCCGGCAAGCGAATCCTTGTCATCGACGCCGACATGCGGCGCCCCGGCTTTTCCATGCGGATGGGGATGAAAGGGCAAGGCGGTCTTTCCGACGTTCTGGTTGGGTCCGTAGCGCCGCGCGAGATCGTCGGTCAGTATGTGTGCTCGACCGGTTTGCCGGGCTTGGACGTGCTGCCCGCCGGACCGCGCAGGCCCAACCCTTCCGAGCTGCTCTCCAGTCCGCGCATGGCCGATTTGTTGGCCTGGGCCGAAACCGACTACGACCAGATCCTCATCGACAGTCCACCGACGCTCGTGGCCAGCGACACGTCCATCCTGGGCGGACTCGTCGACGGCGTCGTTTTCGTCGTACAGCCAGGCAAAAATCGACGACGCCTGGTGATTCGCGCCGTCGAATCGCTGACGGCCGTCGGCGTGAAGTTGCTCGGCGTCGTCGCCAATCGCATCTCCGCCGAGAGTGGCGACGATGCTTATGGCTACGGCGCGGGATATGGCTACGGCGCCGGATACAGCTACGGCGAAGCCTCTTCCGACGAAATCGACGCAATCGAAGGCAACGCCGACGATGCGCCGCTCGAAAACGATCGCAGATCCCAAACCCTTCCCCGCCGAGTTGCCTGAGAGGGCCGAAGCATGTCGTCGCACGATCGGTTTTCAGACTGCGCACGTCCCGCGGCACGGATCGGCAGTTCGGCGGAAGCGCTCCTGCTGTCGGTTGTCGACTGGGGCTTGTCGGCCGTCATACTGGCAGCGCCATGGTTCATGGGGGGGCGGCACCCGCTGGGACAATTCGTCCTGGCCGCACTGGCGGTGCTGGTGGCGGTGGCCTGGGCAGCGCGGCAAATGCTGCTGCGCGGCGGGCCGTCCTGGACGCGGTCGCCTGCTGAATTCTTGCTGGCAGCGGCTGTGGCGCTCGTCCTGCTGCAATTGACGCCGCTGCCCGCTTCCCTCCTGGGCAGCCTCTCACCGCGCATGGCCGAGTTGCTGCCACTTTGGCAATCCGACGGCGAGGCGTCCGTCGGTCTCGGCTCGTGGAATCGCGTGACCATGACGCCCGACGCCACCGTTGCGGCGCTGGTCATGCTGTTGACGTACGGCTTGCTGCTCGGCATCACCGTGCAGCGCGTCCGCCGAGTGGAGGACGTGGAAATGGTCTTGCGCTGGCTCGCCATCTCGGTCGTCCTGTTGGCCGTCGTGGCAATCGCGCAGTACGTTGCCGGCAACGGCAAGTTCTTGTGGATCTATCAGCATCCGTTCCGCGATACGCACGACGCCGTGAAGGGGCCGTTTGCGAACAAGAATCACTTCGCACATCTGGTGGCGCTGGGTCTTGGGCCGCTCGTCTGGCTGGTCCATCGGACGATGAGCGAATGCCGCCGCGCGCCGCACGATGAAGTAGTAAATCGCGGCCCGCAATGGACGCGATTGGCGCCAGCACTGAGCGTGGCGGCACTGGGAGTCGTTTTGTTCGCTGGGCTCATGACGCTATCGCGCGGTGGGGTGATGGCCATGTCGGTCGCCGCGCTGGTATGCGTGGCCGCCTTGATTGGCGCCGGGCTGCTGAGCAAGAGGTTCCTGATGGCGCTGGCCGGGGCCTTGGCGCTCATTGCCGCGGCGCTGACGATTCACGGCTATCAACGGGTTGCCACGCGCATGGGCGACCTTGTGGGCGGATCGATCGCGACGCTCGACCGATTCGGACATCGGCGCATGCTTTGGGAAGCGTGTTTGAGCGGCTGCCACGATTACTATCCGCTGGGCTCCGGCATCGGCAGCCATCGCGACGTCTATCCGATCTATTTCTCAGAGCCCGTGGAACTGGAATTGACGCATGCCGAAAACGGGCCGTTGCAACTAGCCCTTGAGGCCGGCGTACCTGGCCTCGTGCTCCTACTCATCGGACTGGCGCTGTGCGGCTATTGGTGCCGAGCGTCGTTGCGGCGACCGGCTTCGCAGCGTGCTTACCTGTGCGCCGCGGCGGTTGTGGCCAGCCTGGCGGCCAGCGTGGCGCACTCGCTCGTCGACTTCGTGTGGTACATACCATCGCTGATGGCGATCACTATCGTGCTGGTGGGCTGCGCGCTGCGACTGTATCAGCTTGGCCAGGCTGGGGTGCAACCTACATCGGGACGGACCATCGCGATATCGCGTTGGACGTGCGCCGCGGCCATCGCTTGCATCGTGCCGCTGGGCGTCTGGATGATCGGCAACCGGTTTTGCGCGACGATGGCGGCGCCCCATTGGGACCGCTACATGACGTACGCGCTAACGCGGGAAGCGTCGACCGGCAGGGCGGCGGCGCCGGATCAAACGGTGTTTGACAACTTGCGGCAAGTGATCCACTGGACGCCGGGCGATGCGCGAGCGCACTTGCGGCTGTCGCAAGCCTGCTTGCGTCGGTTCGATCAAATGCAGCAGTCGGCCGAAAACGCGATGCCGTTGAGTCAGATCCGCGATGCGGCCGTTCGATCTCGTTTCGGCAACCGCGCGGCGCTTGACGAATGGTTGTCACGTGCGGTTGGGGACGGGCGCCGCTATTTGGAAGCGGCCTCGTGGCACGCGCGGCGTGCGTTGCAGTCTTGCCCGTTGCAGGGAGAGGCCTACGTTTACCTGGGCGAGCTGTGCTTCCTGGATGGAGCGCCGCAGGCCGCCAAATCTCTGTGCATCGCGCAGGCGTTGAACGTACGGCCGCACTCCGGCGAAATTCTGCTGGCTGCCGGCAGCGACGCGGCACTCACCGGCAACCTGGACTCAGCGGTCGGCTATTGGCGCGCTGCGCTGACGAAGGATCGCGTGGTGCAAATCGCGCTTTCGGACCTGCTGGTGCGCTGCCGGATTCCGGTGCCGTTCGTCGTCGAGCAGTTCCAGCCTCGATTGTCCGTCGCGCGGCTGCTGCTCGCCCGCTACGTGGCCGATGGCGTGTCGGATACGGAACTGGCGCCGCTGCTGGAGTATTACGCGCAGTTGGGCCACGCGGAAGCCACCGCACGCAGCGACGACGGGGTCGTGGAACTGTGGCACAATCTGGGCGACGTCTACCGCCGACTGCACGAGCCGGACCAGGTGCTTTATTGCCTGCAGCGCGCCGCCGAAGCGAATCCGAGCGACTTCAGGTCGCGATATGCGCTGGCTGCGCTCCTGCTTGGTCGTCGCCAATTTTCCGACGCGGAAGAGCAACTGCGCTGGTGCATCCGCCGCCAGCCGGAAAATCAACAGGTCGAGGAGATGATGGCCCGAGCCGTCCGTGGGCGAGTCGCACAGTCTGGTACGTCGCAGGCGCGAGAGCCGGCCGTGAGCCGGTGAGACGCGGCGCCGCCAGGGGAATTGAGTGAATCCATTTCAGAAATTCGATGACTAACGGAGCACACGACCGATGACGCTCGAGGCATTCGGTTTGGCCGCAGGCGGGAAGCTGGGCGTCGGCGTCGTCGCTCTCAGCTTTTCAGTTGCGTTGTTGACCACGCTCTGCCTCACGCCGCTGGCGCGCTGGCTCGCGAGAACCATCGGGCTGGTCGACGGTCCCGATGGCGAACGAAAGTTGCAGGAGACGCCAGTCCCTCTGTTGGGCGGCATTGCCGTTCTCGGCAGCTTCGTTGTGACCGTGGCGTCACTCGTTTGGACCTCATCGCTGCATGCCAGGACGGCGCAGATTCCGCTGGCGTTTCTTGCGCTCGGGATGCTGTGCTTGCTCGGCGCCGTTGACGATGCTCGCACTCTGCGTCCTCGTTGGAAGTTGGTGGGACAGACGATTTCTGTATTGCCCTTGCTTTGCGCCGGTCTCTGGATGCGCAAGCTCGGCTTTTGCGGGCTGACCTTGGACGTCGGCTACTGGGGATTTCCGCTAACCGTGGTCTGGTTCGTGGGCTGCATCAACGCTGTGAACCTGTTGGACGGCATGGATGGCCTGGCGGCCACGATCGGCCTGTGTACTGCGCTTGCGATCGCGGCAATTGGATTCGTCACTGGCGGCGACGCCACCGTCCTGCTGGCGGTAGCGGTGGTCGGCGCGCTCGCCGGGTTCTTGGTTTACAACGCCCCACCGGCGACGATCTACCTGGGCGATGCCGGCAGTATGGTGATCGGTCTCTTGCTGGCCATGCTGACGCTGCAAGCCGGTGTCGACTCGGGCGGCCGGTCGAGCTTGACCATCATGGCCGTGCTGATGGCCGTGCCGATCGCGGATACGGCGCTGGCTGTGATCCGCCGAAAGCTCAACCGACAGGGAATCTCCTGTTCAGACCGCGGACATATCCACCACCGCTTGCTGGATCGCGGCTTCCAGAAGACCCAGGTCTTGCGGCTGATGTTCGGCGTTTGCCTGCTAACGGGGACGATCGCCACAGTGAGCCGGATCGTGGGTTGGGACACTGTGGCGTGGATCGCAAGCGGCGCTCTGGGTGTGCTGTTGGTGCGTGCGCGCCTCGTAGGTCACTACGAATGGGCGCTGGGCCGGCGGGTGCTCGGCGAAAGGCTGTACGTCGAATCGTTCGAATTGCCCACGCCCCTGAGACTCAGTGGCATGCCCTTCGACGCCGCCTGGAGCGCGCTGGTTCAGGTCGGCGACACGGCATCGCTTCGGCGGTTGCGGCTCTGTGTCGAAGGCCAGGGAGCAGCGCGCCTGTGCGAATGGACGACCAGCGCGCAGCACGATCTCGACGAGGACGCCATCTCCGTCGAGCTGACGGTAGGCTCCGCGGCCAACGGCCGTTGCCGGCTGCGCATGGAGTCGGCCGATCCTGAATCGGCCCCGTCGGCAAAATGGCAGTTGCTGGTCGCGGCCGCGCGGCGCTTCGGCCGCCATTGGGCGAGATATCCGCAGTCGGTACCACTGGCGGGTTTGCGCGTCTTTGGCGACGATGATGTCACGACGGCCTGCGATCTGCCGCGTGAAACGAAGCGTGCCGCGTAGCAGACTGTTGAAGAATGCAACGGTCTGCAACGTCGCATGGATGCGACGACAACATAGCGACGTAAGTCGTTATTTTGCGAGCCGTGGGGGGGGG
>JBBDYK010000018.1:7172-9557 GCA_040901665.1 Pirellulales bacterium
GTGCGGAGCTTTGCTCCGCACTTGGCGAGGTTAAAAAATGCCACGAAGGCATTGTTCAACAGGCTGCTAGCCATCGGCCGTGAGCGGCGCACGAGCCGCTATGCCACCCGCCGCCCCTGCGCCTTGGCGGTTTGCAGCGCGGGCGCGTCGTCGCCAGATTCCATTAATTTGGACGACCAATACTCGGCCGCGGCCTGACCGCTCCAAAACACGATGCGATCGCCCAATCTGTCGACAAGCTGCGCGAGCATTCGTTGGAAGTTTTCGACGTCTGGGACTACTTTCGTATGCCCCAGCGCCATCACTGGTACGATCTCATCCGTGTCGACGAGCGATCGCAACTCTCGATCGCTCAGCAACCGCTGCACGCAATCGACGAACACCGGCGCGGGCAACGCGTCGTAGTCTAGGCTGATCGCGTGCGGCCGTAGCACGGCGCCCATTGCGCGCACTACGAGTTGCATCAGCCCTCGCCGCTTCGCCGCAACGGGCCTTTGGGAAGTCGGGTAAAGGCGACGGACGTAGGCGTCCCGCTCGTGCAGATACGATCGATCGCGATTCGCCAGCCAACGCGTGTAGTGCCACAGGCCGACTTTCCGTAGCAGCGGGAGATCCCACAGACGCGTCGCCAGAATCGGTAGTTCGACAACGCCGGTCGCGTTGCCCTCGCGGGCCACCGATATCTCGTTGACTTGCCAGGGAAGCACATGGCTGGGCGCGTTGCGATAGTCGTAAAACCTCGAATCGTACAGCCCCTTGGTAACGGACGAATCGGCCAGAAACCCCGCGTCGCGCAGGGTGCTGATCGCGTGCTGGGCTGGCTCGATGCAGAACGCGCCGGCGCGAAACAACACCGTGCGATATGTCGGCCGCACGGGCTGCAACAGCGTCTCGAGATAGCGCTTACCGTCCGCCAGCACCGCGGAGATTTCACCGGCCGCGAGGCTCGACAAGGCCCAATGCTCGAAGTCCAAACGCCACTTGCCCGCCCATCGTCGCGCGCCGATCCACTGCGGGTGTAAATGGAGTTGCACGTCGGATCCCTGGCGGATCGTTTCCACGAGCATGGCGTCCCAGGCGTCGGCAATCTCGCGGGCCCACGGCTCGCGCTCACCCAACCGCCGATGCGCCCACTGCTGACCGATTTCGGCCATCACCGTGATCCGCGCCCCAAACGGGGCGGCCGCATCGAGCATCTGTTTCAGACGCCGATGCTGGATTTCCCAATAGTCCCCCGAGCCATCTCCGAACAGCTCCCAGTCATTCGAAAAGATCAGTCCGAGGCGCATCGCGAGGCGTCCTTCCTGGTTTGAACCGATCGCGGATAGATCGTGATTCCACGAGACGCGCGCGCAACCATCGCTTCGAGCAAGGGCTTCGCATCGGCTCGAAAGAACTCCGTTGAGCCGATCTTCAAGTCTTGGCACATTTCGGGCGGTAGATTGCGGCGGCAATATCGCGGAACGTCGTGCCGCATTTTCGTCACGTCGTGAGCAAAAGTCTCCACGACGACGGTTCGGCCCGCGGCGTCGATGCAAGCCGCTCGAAAAACGCCCGGAAGATAGACCTGCACGGGAAACGTTTCCTTGAAGAAATCGTCGACGGCGTGTACCAGCGACATTCGCGCCGTCGACACTCCCAAACCGATCGTCTTGCCGCCGGACTGTGCGAGTTTCCAATATGGGCTTGTTGCATCGTAGGGATAACGGGACAGATGATGTGTCCCGCACAATTCCTCGGCCGCAGGCCCCAGAGCACACAGCGACTTCGTGGGATGGAGACTGCGCACGGCGCCGGCGGTTCGGCGGGCCAACTCGGACAAAGCACCGGTGTACGACTGTGTGGCACGGACGTCGAAAGCAGCACCTTCCCGGAGAAAGTCCGACGAAAGTCCGCGCGGGTAGGTCGGGAACAAAAGCGTTCCGCGTGGCCCCACGACGTCGCGCAAAAGCCCCAGCAAGCGAAACCACGGAAAGTCCAGCCGCAGGCCGTCCAGCGAGCTATGGACCAGCACGATATCGCAGCGGTCGATCTGCAACCGGTCTACCAGCAGATCGCGGAATTGCGCCTCGCCCAGCGCCGGCGTGCCGTTACGCTTGCGCGCACGGTATGCCTTTCGAAGTCGTCGGCCCAGCGAGGCAATCGGCCGCGGTGCCAGACTACGCAAGAACCTTGAAACCACGGCAGTTCGCCCCTTTCCATTCGCTAGAAACGCACGATGGCCGTTCCCCAGGAAACACCCGCGCCGAAGCCGCACAGCAAGGCTGTCGCCGGCGGCGCAAGGCGCCCCGCGGCGCGGACTTCGGCCAACGCTAGCGGAATCGATGCCGAAACCAGGTTGCCTACGCGGTCCAGATTTCGAAACACTTTGGACGCCGGCAGCCG
>JBBDYK010000019.1:0-6218 GCA_040901665.1 Pirellulales bacterium
GGGGTCATTTCTAATGGTGCCTTCCAAGGGGACATTTCTAATGGTGGACAACACAAATCGCTGCTTTGCTTCTGGCCGGCGAGGATTTATAATGAGGCCCTGGCGATGTGCCCCCGCCTTCCCTCCCCAAAGATGGCACATGGCCTGCTACCCGCGACAGCATCGTCCCACCTGAATCTGCTCTCCCCGGGAGTTCGACGTGATGCAACGCACGTGTTGGCTGTTCGGCCTGGCTGCGACTTTGCTGTTCGTCTCCGACGTCCGAGGCGAAGAGACGATTGGCTATAACCGCGACGTGCGGTCGATTCTGGCGGACAATTGTTTCGCTTGCCACGGTCCCGACAGCGCGGCGCGCAAGGCCGATCTGCGGCTCGACCAACGCGATGCCGCCATCGAGATGGGCGCCATCGCGCCGGGCAAGCCGGACGAAAGCGAGTTGATTGCCCGCATCACCTCCGACGATCCGGAGTTGCGCATGCCGCCGGCGACGACGCACAAGACCGTCACGCCCGAGCAGGTGGAAGTGCTCAAGCAATGGATCGCGGCCGGCGCGGAGTATCAGCCGCACTGGTCGTTCATCGCTCCGGTGCGCCCGGCCGTTCCAGAAGTACAGGACAAAGCCTGGCCGCGCAGCCCGCTCGACCATTTCATCCTTGCCCGGCTCGAAGCCGAAGGGCTCGCGCCTGCGCCCGAGGCCGACCGTCGCACACTGGCTCGTCGCGCCAGCCTGGACTTGACGGGCCTGCCGCCCGAGCCGGCCGTGGTCGAGGCCTTCGTCAATGACACGTCGCCCGACGCGTACGAGCATTACGTCGATCACTTGCTGTCGCTACCCGCCTGGGGTGAGCATCGGGGCCGCTACTGGCTGGACGTGGCCCGCTATGCCGACACGCACGGCATCCATTTCGACAACTTCCGCGAGATGTGGTCGTATCGCGATTGGGTCATCGAAGCGTTCAATCGCAACATCCCCTTCTCGCAATTCACGATCGAGCAATTAGCCGGCGATCTGTTGAGCGACCGCACGCTGGACCAGGTGATCGCATCGGGATTCAACCGCTGCAACATGACCACCAACGAAGGCGGCGTGATCGCCGACGAGTACCTGGTCTTGTACACGCGCGACCGCACCGAAACGACCTCGCAGGTGTGGCTGGGCATGACCACCGGCTGCGCGGTCTGCCACGACCACAAGTTCGATCCGTTCACGCAGCGCGAGTTCTACGAGTTGGCCGCGTTCTTCAACAACACCACCCAAGGCGCGATGGACGGCAACATCAAGGACACGCCGCCGATCGTGATGGTGCCGCCGGACGACAATCGCCGCGAGTGGGACGAGCTCAAAATTCAAGTGGCCGACGCCGGCCAACAAGTCGACGCCCGTCGGGCTTCCGGTCGAGCCGATTTCGACGGCTGGCTGGCCGCTTCGCCGGCAAGCACCGTCGAAACCAAAGTCACCTCGCAGGGGCTCTGTTTTCATGCACCACTCAATGACAATGCCGGCAACGTGCTGACGTTCTCGGTCGACGGCCAGCCGCGCAGCGTGACCGTCGAGGGCCAACCGCAATGGGACGAAGGCATCACCGCGCCCAAGGCCCTGAAGACCCAGGCCGAGACGCTCTTCGAAGTGAACGACGCCGGCAACTTCGAGAAGGACCAGGCGTTTACATGTAGCGTGCGAGTCAAGGTGCCCAAGAAGGACCTCACGGGCGCGGTCTTGTCGCGGATGGACGACGGCAACGGTTACCGTGGCTGGGACATCTGGCTCAACGACGGCCGCCCCGCCACGCACGTCATTCACCAATGGCCCGACGACGCCATGAAGGTCATCGGCAAGACCCCGCTCGAGCCCGACCGCTGGTACACGATCACCGTCACCTACGAAGCGGGCGGCAACGCCGACAGCGTGAAGATCTATCTGGACGGCCAGCAACAGGAAGTGGAAGTGGCGACCAATTCGCTGAAGAACTCGATCCGCACCGAAGTGCCGCTCAAATTGGCCCAGCGCAATAGCGGCGCGCGGCTCAACGACATCGTTCTGCAAGACTTGCGAATCTACGACCGCGCATTGCCGGCGACCGAGGTGGCCGACCTGAACAGCGCGGCACGCATGGCCTTTCTGGTGGCCAAGCCGCCCGAAGGACGCACGCCCAGCGAAGTCGACGAACTGTTTGGCTGGTGGTTGAAAACGATCGACGCCACGCATCAGCAGTTGACCGCGCGAAAGCAGCAACTGGAAGCCCGCGAGGCGGAAATCAAATCGCAATCGACCATCGCGCACGTCATGCAGGAAAAGCAGGACGAGGCGATGGCGTTCATCCTTTTCCGCGGCGAGTACGACAAGCGTCGCGACGAGGTGAAAGCCGACACGCCGGACATCATGCCCGCCTTCCCCGCCGATCTGCCCAAGAACCGCCTGGGCCTGGCCCAGTGGCTGTTGCGCCCCGATCATCCGCTCACGGCCCGCGTGACGGTCAACCGCTTCTGGCAGGAGGTCTTCGGCGCAGGACTGGTCAGGACCGCGGGCGACTTTGGCGTGGCCGGGCAGCTTCCCTCGCATCCCGAGCTGCTCGATTGGCTGGCCATCGAGTTCCGCGAGGACGGCTGGGACGTCAAGCGGTTCTTCAAGCTGCTGGTCATGTCGGCGACCTATCGGCAAAGCGCGGCGGTGACGCCCGAAAAGCTGGAAAAGGACGTTTCCAATCGCTTGCTGTCGCGCGGCCCACGGTTTCGGATGGATGCCGAAGCGGTGCGCGACTACGCGCTGGCCTCTAGTGGTTTGTTGACGCCCAGGCTGGGCGGACCGAGCGTGCGGCCGTATCAGCCGCCCGGAGTATGGGAAGCCGTGGCGATGATCGGCAGCAACACGCGGGACTATAAGCAGGATGCCGGCGAGGATCTGTACCGTCGCAGCCTGTACACGTTCTGGAAGCGTGCGGCCCCGCCGGCCTCGATGGACATCTTCAACGCGCCCAATCGCGAAGTCTGCTCGGTGCAGCGCGAACGAACCAACACTCCCTTGCAGGCCCTGGTCACGCTCAACGATCCGCAGTTTGTCGAAGCGGCCCGTCACCTGGCCCAGCGGGCGCTGCGCGAGTGCGGCGGCGACGACAATGCACGCATCGATTTCATTGCCCAGCGGCTGCTGGCGCGCTCCTTCACCGATCAGGAACGCCCCATCGTTGCTGATTCGCTGGCGAAATTGTTGTCCTACTATCGCGAGCATGGCGACGACGCGCAGAAACTGATCGCCACCGGCGAGGCCCAGCCCGACGCGTCGCTCGACCCGGCCACCTTGGCGGGCTGGACCATGCTGACCAATGAGTTGATGAACCTGGACGAGGTTTTGACCAAGTAATCGGCCGCAAACGGCTAAAGAGATTTAAACCGGCGGGGACTGTCCCCTATTCCCGCCCGAGGAGACCAACGATCATGCACCCGCATTTGGAAGATTGGGTTCGCAGCGAAACCCGCCGCCAGTTCTTTACCCGGGGCGCCAATGCCCTGGGCACGGCCGCGCTGGCATCGCTCATGGGTGGCGGTCTCTCTCGGGCCGGCGCTGCCACGGCCGGCGCCGCGCCGGTTCACGCCGCACTCGGACCGCACTTTCCTCCCAAGGCCAAGCAGGTGATCTATCTGCACATGGTCGGCGGCCCCTCGCAGATGGACCTGTTCGACTATAAGCCGCAGATGCAGGAGTACTACGACAAAGACCTGCCCGACTCGGTGCGCATGGGACAGCGTCTCACCACCATGACTTCGGGCCAGAAGCGATTTCCGATTGCGCCGTCCAAGTTCAAGTTCGCGCAGCACGGCAACAGCGGCATGTGGGTCAGCGAGCTCTTGCCGAACCTGGCCAAGAGCGTCGACGACATCTGCTTCATCCGCAGCATGCACACCGAGGCCATCAACCACGAGCCGGCCATTTCCTATCTGCAAACCGGCAACCAGATCACCGGCCGTCCTTGCCTGGGCTCGTGGCTCTCCTATGGACTCGGCTCGTTGAACGACGATCTGCCCACGTTCGTCGTGATGGTCGCCAAACCCACCAACACCGAGCAGGTGCAGGCCATCTCGGCCCGGCTCTGGTCGAGCGGCTATCTGCCGGGCGTGCACGCGGGCGTTTCGTTCCGCACCGCCGGCGATCCGATTCTCTATATCAACAACCCGGCGGGAGTCACCGCCGACGTGCGCCGCACGACGCTCGACGGCCTGCGCGCGCTCAACGAGTTCAACTACAGCCAGGTGGGCGATCCCGAAACGCACACCCGCATCCAACAATACGAGTTAGCCTTCCGCATGCAGTCCAGCGTGCCGGCGCTGACCGATTTGAGCGACGAGCCCGCCTGGATCGACACGCTCTACGGCGACGCCGTGCGCAAGCCGGGCACATTTGCCAACACCGCGCTATTGGCGCGGCGGATGGTCGAGCGCGGCGTCCGCTTCGTGCAGGTTTATTTGAACAACTGGGACACGCACTCCAACGTCGCCGGCCGCCTGCCCGACCAGTGTCGCGATATCGACCAGCCATGCCATGGTCTGATCGAAGATCTCAAGGCGCGTGGGCTGTTCGACGAGACGCTGATCATCTGGGGCGGCGAGTTCGGCCGCACCGTCTACTCGCAGGGCGGCCTGACCATGGAAAACTATGGCCGCGATCATCACCCGCGCTGCTTCACCATGTGGATGGCCGGCGGCGGCGCCAAGGGGGGCGCCATCCACGGCGAGACCGACGACTTCTCCTACAACATCGTGAAGGACCCGGTGCAGGTGCGCGACTTTCATGCCACGGTGTTGAAGCTGATGGGCTTCGATCACGAGCGGTTCGCCTACCGCTTCCAAGGCCTCGATCAGCGGTTGACCACCGTCGAACCGGCCAAGGTCATTCCAGAGCTGTTGGCCTGACGAAACGCGTCGCCCCCGGCGATCTCTCGGCTGCTCAGAGTTGCGGCAACACGCTGCACAGCCGGGCGGCACTGCGTTCTTATTCGTGTCGATCGCACGACGGCAAGTGCTGCGCGCATAGCGAGTTGAGACGCGGCTGCAATGGCTCCAATCGGCCGCGGCACGCCGCTTGCTGTTCCACGGGAGTTCGGCATGTGGCCCACTTCCACGATTCAGTGCTCGACGCAATTCATGGCACACCAAGCGACGGCCGATCTGGCGGACGATGACATCCTGCAGTTGCCGGGCCGGCAATCGCTCGACATGGCTCAGTTGCGCGGACTGAGCCGTCGCGCTGACGCCGGTGGCGCCCTGCGCATCGGGCTGCACCTGCTGACGATGGCCGCCACCGGAACATTGGTCTTTCTTGCCCGGGATCGTTGGGCTGTCTTCGTGCCGGCCATGCTGCTGCACGGAGCGACCATCGTCACCATGTTCGCGCCGATGCACGAATGCGTACACAAGACGGCCTTCAAGACTCCCTGGTTGAACAACCTGGTGGGCTGGCTCGCCGGAGCGCTTTCGTTTTACAACTTCAACTACTACCGCCGATACCACACCTGGCACCATCGCTACACGCAAGACCCCGAGCGCGACCCGGAGCTATCCGATCCCAAGCCGCACACGCTGACCGACTACGTTGTGCACTTGAGCGGAATTCCTTTCTGGTTGGCCAAGCCGCGCGAATTGATGGCGCTCGCCCTCGGCCGGATGTCGCAGCACGAGTACATACCCGCGCACGCGCGGCGTGAAATCGCCTGGTCGGCTAGAGCGCAACTGGCGCTGTACGTGGCCGTGGCCGCCGCGTCGGTTGCAACTCGATCGCCGCTGGCCTTGTGGTACTGGTTTCTGCCGGCCGTCCTGGCGCAGCCGTTGCTGCGGGCGCTATTGATCGTCGAGCACACCGGCTGCAGCCAGGATGCCAACGGACTGACCAACACGCGCACGACCTTGGCGAGTTGGCCGATTCGTTTCCTGATGTGGAACATGCCGTTTCATGCGGAGCATCATCTTTATCCCTCGATTCCGTTCTTCCGGCTGCCCGCGGCGCATGCCAGCTTGCGGCAGCGCTTTACCCACGTGGCGCCGAGCTATCCGGCGGCCAACTTCGAAGTGATTCGCACCTTGGGCCCGGCCGCCGACCACGACTAATCCGCAGGCAACCTCGATGTCATCCCACCAGGTATTCGAGCTGGCCCAGTTCGCGCTGCAACGGGGCGTCACGCTCCCCAAGGCTCAGCTTGTATACAAGACGTACGGCGAGTTGAACCACG
>JBBDYK010000019.1:6228-9543 GCA_040901665.1 Pirellulales bacterium
GCCGCACCAACGCCATTCTCTATCCCACGTCCTACGGCGCCACGCACGACGACATCGAGTGGTTGATCGGACCCGAGCGCATTCTCGATCCGACGCGGCACTTCATCGTCATCGCCAACATGTTCGGCAACGGCGTGTCGAGCTCGCCCAGCAACCTGCCCGAGCCTCTGGGCGGCAAGTATCTCGATCTTTTCACGCACGTCGACAACGTGCGCGCCCAGCAGCAGATGCTGGCAACGGTCTTCGGCATCGAAAAGCTGGCGCTTGTCTACGGCTGGTCGATGGGCGCGCAGCAGGCGTTGCATTGGGGCGCATTGTATCCCGATCGTGTCGATCGCATCGCGGCCGTCTGCGGATCGGCCAAGACGTCTCCCCACAACCTGGTGTTCTTGGAGGGCATTCGCGCGGCGCTCACCTGCGACGCGGCCTTCACCGGCGAAGGCTTCTCGGAAAAGCCGCTGCGAGGGCTGAGGGCCATGGCGCGCGTGTATGCCGGCTGGGCGCTGTCGCAAGCCTTCTATCGCGAGCACGTCTACCTGAAGCTCGGCTACCAGTCGCTCGAAGACTTCCTGATTCGCGACTGGGAAGCCAGCTTTTTGCGCCGCGACGCCGGCAACCTGGTGTCGATGATCGAAACCTGGAAGCGCAGCGACATCAGCGCCAACGACACATACCGGGGAGACCTGGAAAGTGCCTTGGGCGCGATACGCGCGCGCACGCTCATCATGCCTTGCAGCACCGACCTGTACTTCACGGCCGCAGACAGCCAGCGCGAGGCCGGTCAGATTCGCCACGCCATTTTCAAGCCCATCGAGTCGGTGTGGGGGCATCGAGCCGGCAACCCACTGAAGAGCCCCGCCGACGAGCGCTTTATCGCCGCCGCCATCCAAGAGCTGTTGCAATCATGAAGACCATGCCCTGCGAACTCGAACGGCTGTCCCAGGAACTCGGCATCAAGTACTTCCTGGTGTCGTTCACCGACTTGTTCGGTACGGTGCGTTCGAAGCTCGTGCCGGCCGCGGCCATTGCCGAGGCGAGCCGCACCGGCGCCGGCTTCGCGGGCTTTGCCACCTGGCTCGACATGACGCCCGCCGATCCGGACGTGTGGGCCATTCCCGATTCCACCAGCGTCATGCAGTTACCTTGGAAGCCCGAGGTGGCCTGGGTGGCCGCCGACTTGTGGATGAACGGCGAACCTGTGCCCCAGGCGCCGCGCAACGTTCTCAAAGACGCGCTGGCGAAAGCTCACTCGCTGGGTTACGAGCTGCGCACCGGCGTGGAGTGCGAGTTCTTCGTGCTTTCGCAGGATGCGGCGCAAGTAGCCGACGCGCGCGATTCGCAAGCCAAGCCGTGTTACGACCAGCAGGCGCTGATGCGCCGCTACGACCTGATCGCCGAGATCTGCGACGCGATGCAAACGCTGGGCTGGAATCCCTATCAGAACGACCACGAGGACGCCAACGGCCAGTTCGAAATGAACTGGCAATACGCCGACGCCCTGACCACGGCGGATCGGCACACGTTCTTCAAGTACATGGTCAAGACTCTGGCCGAACGGCAGGGGCTGCTGGCTACGTTCATGCCCAAGCCGTTTGCGCATCTCACGGGCAACGGCTGCCACACGCACGTCTCGCTGTGGAGCACCGAGTCCGGAGACAACGCATTCTATGACCACGATGGCGAGCTGGGGTTGTCCGAGTTGGCCTACCATTTTTTGGGCGGCATCCTCCATTGCGCGGCGGCGTTGTGCGCTTTCAGCAATCCCACGGTCAACTCTTATCGCAGAATCAATGCCCCTGTCACCACGTCCGGGGCCACCTGGTCGCCCAACACCATCACGTACTCGGGCAACAACCGCACGCACATGATTCGCATTCCCGATCCGGGCCGACTCGAGCTGCGCCTGGCCGACGGCTCGGCCAACCCCTACCTGCTGCCGGCGGCCCTGTTGCACGCGGGGCTCGACGGCATGCACGAGCGCCGCGATCCCGGGCAGCGGCACGATATCAACATGTACGTCGATGGCCACACGCTGAGCGGCGTGCCGCGACTGCCCGACAACCTGCTCGACGCGCTTGCAGCCTTGGAATCCTCCCGCGTCCTGGGCCACGGGCTGGGCGAGGCCTTCACGCGGTCGTACCTCAAGCTCAAGCGGGCCCAGTGGCGACAGTACAACGGCCACGTATCCGCTTGGGAACTGGAGCACACGCTCGACTGTTGACTCGGCAATATTCCGCGACGCGCATCGCCATCGTCCGTGAGTTCATTGCCGTAGATCGCGCCAAAGTTGCACGCCCAGCCCGCCTCAGTACAATGACGGGTGGACATTGCTAGGGAACCGAAGGGAGCGCAACATGTGTCGGCCTTGGCTATCGTGCGCGTTGCTGGGCGCTTGCCTGTCGGGCTGGACCGTGCCTGCCTGGGCGCAAGTGAGCTTGCCGCTGGAAAAGCCCGGCCCGGCGCGCTTTGGCTCGTCGATGCACCGACCGAATCAGCCGGGCAGTTTGAAGCTCGAGCCTCATCACGAGGCGAACGGGCCTCGCACCGAAGGCGACGGAGCATCCGCTTTCTCCTGGTTCTCCTACACGTTCGGCGACGGTCGCGGCGGCCGTGGACAGGCCGCCGGATATTCGGCGTATCGACGCTGGTCCGAGTCGACGCTGCCGGGCGAGACGAATGCGACCGCGGGCGATGCGGGCGAAAAAGCGCATTCGCTCGGAATTGAAGCCCCGACGATCAGCACGGCCGTGGCGGCCCGTTGCGAGAAGGCGATCATGCAGGGGGATGCGCTTTTTGCCCAGCGCAAATACCTGCCTGCCGTCGAGCGCTATCGGGCGGCGTCGCGCGTAGCTCCCACGTTGGCAAAGCCCCACATGCGCGCTGGTCTGGCCCTGGTGGCCCAAGGCAACTTCGAGGGCGCCGTCCGCGCGTTTCGGCGCGGCCTGGAATTGCAAGGCACGGCTGGCGACGATCGTGTCGCGCTCCGAGAAATCTGCGGCGCCGGTCCGCTGGCGGAAACCGACCGCACGCTGGCCAATCGGTTGCAAGCGACTCCACTCAACGGCAATCTGCTGGCCTCGATGGGCATGCAACTGTACTTTAGCGGGCAACACGACCGCGCCGCGCCCTACCTGATGCAGGCCGCCGGACTCGGCGTGCTGGATGCCGACCAGGTGGAAGCATTTCTCGCCCGAGCGCCATAGGCTCTAACGCGTCGTGGTGGTTCACGTTTCAGACTTGCCTCGGCGCTTCGTGGGTCCACTGTGGCACGTTCGTCTTGATTGAGCGCCGGAACTAGGGAGCGCTCGTCAGGCG
>JBBDYK010000020.1:0-9489 GCA_040901665.1 Pirellulales bacterium
GGGTCATTTCTAATGGTGCCTTCCAAGGGGACATTTCTAATGGTGGACAACATCGGACTGTTTCCATTACTAGCGGTACTCGCTAGAATGGGCGGTGTTCAAAAGTGCGTGCTCGACGCGCCCGCGAAACACATTTCCACGTTCTGTGGGACGGACGCGCGGCAGAGCACGTGAGACGACTTTTCATTTCGGCTGTCGATTCGACGGGACTGCAAACTAAGCTGTCGCCCCCTCTTGGTCACCTTGCCGGGGGATGCTGTAGTTTCATGGATTTCTAGTTCGCATTCGCAGCTACCAGAGAAATTCGCTCCGTTCGCTGAGCTTTATTCGCGAGGACAACCATGGGGAAGGTTCTCACCCAAGACAACTGTAATGGAAGCGCGTGCGAGTCGACCATCGAGGCGTCCGCCACGCATGACCTGGAAGTCTCGGAAGACCTGGTGGTCAACCTGGTCAAACTGTTCAAGTTGCTGTCAGACGAGACGCGCTTGCGAATCTTGTATTACCTGACGCAGCGCGAAGAGTTGCACGTGCGGGCTTTGTGCGAGTTGCTGCACGAGAGCCAACCGGCTGTGAGCCACCACCTGGCCTTGCTGCGCGTGGCCGGATTGATCGGACGGCGTCGCGAGGGCAAGCACAACTTCTATGGACTCAAGACGCGGCAGTTTTCCCGAATGCTCGACATGCTGTTCGCCAGCATGCCCGAAGGCAGCAGCCGCATCCGGCTGGATGAATACATGCTGACTCGCTCGTAATCGAGCATTATTGATCGGCGGCTTTTTTCGTCGGCTCGGCCGCTGCTTCGAGCGGCTGCTCGTCGGCGGCCTTGTTCTCGGCAGCCGGCGCGGTTTCGCTGGCCGGCTTCGCCGTCACCAACTCGGCTACCAGAGCCTTCACGTCGTCGTATGTGAAGTGCTCTTCCTTCGATTTGGCCTGCTCGTTGTCGAACCGCTTGCGCAGCTTGCCGTCCTGGTCATAGACGAACACGGCCGGCACAGCGGCCAGACTGAATTTCTTGTACAACGAGTCCGACTCTTCCGTCGACATCAGATTGTCGAACGTCGCTCCCTCTTGTTGCAAGAACTCCAACACGCGCGGCGCTTGATCTTCCGGCTTGTCGATGCCTTCGTAGTCGAAGCTCAGCGAAATGCAGGCCACTTTGTCCGGACCGTGCTGTTTGTGAATGTCGACCAGGTTGTGAAACTCCTGCATGCACGGCGGGCAACTCGTGGCCCAGGCATCCATCACGACCACCTTGCCGCGCTTCTCGGCGATGAGTTCCATGATGCCCTGATAGTCGACAATGGCCAGCTCGATGTCCGTGTTGATGGGGGTGGACGAAGTCACGGCCCGTTCGCCATTGGGGTTCTCGCCGGCGGGACGGACGTCCGCCGCGTCATTGGTTGCCGGCGATTTGCCGCAGCCGGCCAACAGCAGCAGTCCGATCAGCCCAATAGTCCATCGCATCACGCGGCCTCCTCGATCGTGGAAAATCCTCATCGACTCGTCGATAGTGTACTCGTGGGGCGATGCAGCGGTCAAAAGCAGTTGCGTTTCGTAGAGCGCAGGAATCGCTCGCCACAATTAATCGTGACCAGCCCGCCGGGCTACAGGCTGGACTCCCCCATGGCGGCTCCCTACGATGCGGTCGTTCGCCGAATTCAACTACCAGGTATGCGCCCGATGCCCCGCTTCGTCCACGAGCGACACAAACCGCTCACCGAGCTGGAACGGCCGCGCGAACTGATCGTGGCCTGCGCGCCGATGCACAGCAACGTCAACCTGTCGCGCATCGTGCGGGTGGCAAGCTGCGCGGGGGTGACACGGGTCATCGCCTGCGGCGCCGCCAAAGTAATCGACAAGATTGCCCGCGACGGCGCCAACGCGATCGAGATCGACGTGCACCGTACGCTTCCGCCCGTGCTGAAGGAACTGAAGTCCGCCGGGTATTGCCTGGTCGGCCTCGAACAGACCACCAATTCCGAGAACTTGCACACCTATGTATTCGAGCGCAAGACGGCGCTGGTGGTCGGCAACGAGCGCGCCGGATTGACGGACGACGTTTTGGCGTTGCTCGACACCGTGGTGGAGATTCCCGTGTACGGTCTGCCCTACAGCTACAACGCAGCCACGGCCGCAACGATGGCGATCTACGAATACTGCCGGCAGTATCCGCGAGGGTGAAGGGCGATGGACATCCGCGCCAACGCGCCCCGGTGGACGTTGTTGCATCGACTGCAGAACTCGGCTGTCGGCGGGGCTGGATTCTTGCGAAACCTGCCACTTGTCCGATGCATACTCTCCTTGACCACCGTGGCAGGCCGCACTTACACTTGGGGGCTTGGGCGCGGCCGGCTCCGGTCGCTGTTGCGCCTGGGATTTGTTGGTTTTTGCTTCTCTCGGCGGATGAGGTTTCACGGTGCCTGTTACGTGCGTGATCGGCTTGCAATGGGGCGACGAAGCCAAAGGCAAGCTCGTCGACCTGTTGACCGACGACCACGAAATCGTCGTCCGCTATCAAGGCGGCAGCAATGCCGGCCATACGGTCGTCACCGGCAATCAAACCTACAAGCTGTCGCTCATTCCCAGTGGCATCTTGAGCCCCCACGTCAAATGCGTCGTCACTGGCGGCGTGGTGTTGAACCCGGCCAGCATCCTGCAGGAAATCGACGGGCTCAATGCGCGCGGCATCAAGGTCGCCGACAACCTGATGCTGAGCGATCGGGCACATGTGATTTTTCCCTGGCACGTCGCCGAGGATGCCATTCTGGATAAGAGCACTTCCAGCGGCGAGAACATCGGCACCACCATGCGGGGCATCGGCCCCTGTTATCGGGACAAGGTGGCCCGCTCGTTCGCCGTGCGTCTGGGCGATCTCTATCGCCCCGATTTTCGCCAAAAGCTCGAATACATTGCCGCGGCCAAGAATCAAACCGTCGGCCCGCTGATCGCGCCCCAGCCGTTCCACGCCAGCGAGATCGCCAGCGAGTACCTGGGCTATGCCGAACGGCTGAAGTCGTTCGTAGGCGACACCACGGCCTATCTCCTGGACGCGGTGGAAAGCGGCAAGCAAGTGCTCTTCGAAGGCGCGCAAGGCGCGCTGCTGGACGTCGACCACGGCACGTATCCTTTCGTCACTAGCAGCAACAGTTCGGGCGCCGGCGTGTCGAGCGGTTCGGGGGTGCCCGGTCGATGGATCAGCAAAGTAATTGGCGTGGTCAAGGCCTATTCGACGCGCGTCGGCGGCGGTCCCTTCCCCACCGAGCAGGACAATGAAATCGGCCAACACATTCGCGACCGCGGCAACGAATACGGCACAGTGACGCGGCGGCCGCGGCGCTGCGGCTGGTTCGATGCGGTTGCCGTTCGCTACACCGCGCGGTTGAGCGGAGTCGACAGCCTGGCCGTAATGCTGTTGGACGTGCTGAGCGAGCTCGAGCAGATCCAGGTGTGTACGGCATATGAAGTGGACGGCAAGCGCGTGACCGACTTCCCCAGCCACGTGGACGACCTGCGGCGGGCAGTGCCCGTGCTCGAAACGCTGCCAGGCTGGCGGCAAGACATCACCGGAGCGCGGAAAATGTCGGACTTGCCTGCCACCGCGCGCAGCTATCTGGATCGAATCAGCACGTTGATCGGTCGTCCGGTGGAAGTCGTTTCCATCGGGCCGGACCGCGAACAAACGATCTTCGCGGAGCGTAAAAGCTAGCGCGTGCAAGCGCGCCTCTCGTCGTATTCCTACGGGGTGATGCAGGTGGCCGAGCCATCGACAACGTCCGCCGCCGAACCACTGGGCGTGGCCGCCGAGGCCCGACCCCGGCACATCGCCGTCATCATGGACGGCAACGGTCGCTGGGCGCAGCGCCAGGGGCTGCCACGGATCGAAGGGCACCGCCGCGGCGTGGCCAGCGTGCGGCGCGTCACCGAGGAGTGTGCCCGGCTCGATGTCGAACAGTTGACGCTCTATTGCTTGTCGAGCGAGAACTGGAAGCGGCCGCCGCGCGAGCTCGAGTTTCTCATGCACTTGCTCGAGCAGTACATGATCGAAGAGCGCTCGACGATCATGGAGCAGAACATTCGCGTGACCGTGATCGGCCGTCGCCGAGACATTCCCGACGCCGTGCAGCGCGAGATGCAAAAGACGATTGAGATGAGCGCCTCCAACACCGGCATGCGCCTCTGTCTGGCGATCAACTACGGCAGCCGATTGGAAATGGTCGATGCCGTCCGCAAGATCGCCGAAGAAGTGCGCGACGGGCAACTCGATGCCCAGGCGATCGACGAGGAGCAGATTTCGCGGCACTTGTACACCGCCGGCATGCGCGATCCAGACCTGCTGATTCGCACGGCCGGCGAGATGCGGATCAGCAATTTTCTGTTGTGGCAGATTAGCTACGCGGAGATTTGGGTCACCGAGCATTGCTGGCCGGAATTTCGCGAAGGCGACTTGCACCAGGCAATTCGGGATTTTGCGGCTCGCGACCGCCGCTTCGGCGGACTGAACGGTTAACCCGCGGGAGCATTTCACTGTGCTGCGATGGCGCCTGTTGTTGGGAGCAGTGTTGATCGCGGCGCTAGTTGGTCTGGCGCGGCTCGACTTCACAAGTGCGGCGCCCGGCGCCTGGCTCTTGCCGCTGGCGATGCTGGTGGGCTTGGGCGCCGCGCATGAGATGGCCACGCTATTGGCGCAGGCCGGCTATCAACCGCTGCCTGGCGTGATCTACGGTGGAACCCTGCTGGTGATTGCCAGCAATTCGATCCCGTTGTTCGTCTTGCGGCCGCCCGACGATCAACCCGCGGAACGACTCGGCTGGCCGCTGTTGGCCTTCGCGCTGGTCGTCCTGTGGGCATTCATCGGCGAGATGAGCCGCTATCGCAAACCGGGTGGCGTGACTGTCAATGTGGCGCTTGGCACGCTGGCCGTTGCCTACGTCGGATTGCTGTTGAGCCTGGTGGCCCAACTACGTGGATTGGGTGGACCCGTTACGGGCATGATGAACCTGATGGCGCTGATCGTGGTGGTCAAGGCTGCCGACATCGGAGCCTACACCGTGGGGCGTCTCTTCGGACGCCACAAAATGGCGCCGGTACTGAGCCCGGGCAAGACGATCGAAGGTGCCGCAGGCGCGCTTGCCTTTGCCTGCCTGGGCGCCTGGTTCTCATTCACCTACCTGCCCCTGTGGCTCGGCTGCAATCCACCCCAGCGGCCGTTGGGCTGGCTGTTCTATGGGCTGGCCGTCGGGGGCGCCGGCTTGCTGGGCGACCTGGCGGAGTCGCTCTTGAAACGCGATCTGGGCACTAAGGATTCAAGCACTTGGATGCCCGGTTTCGGCGGCGTGTTGGATCTGGTCGACTCGATCTTGTTCGCGGCACCGGTGGCGTACTTATGTACGATCATGCAAATCACGTGAGGGATTTGCCGGGCCTGCCGATCGACGGAAGGCAGTTGCGGACTCCTGTGCCGGGCGAACCAACCCCTCGGGGCACGATTACGTTGTGGCACAATCTGTCCAAGTGCTTTCCGCCGGCTTGGTTACGGCCGGTCGGTGAAATATCTATCGTCCGGCCACTCGCTTCCGGTATAGTTAAGTGTAACGAGGCATTTGTTCCTTTCCGGGGCGACCGGTTTTTAGCCGCCGCTTGTTGGATGTCGGAAGCTACCATTCCGCTGGTCGATACCAAGTCGCTCTTAGCGCTCTTCGGCACTCGCGACCAGCATCTGCGAAAGATCCGCGATTCGCTGGGAGTTTCCGTCTCCAGCCGCGACGATCGGATCCATATCGAGGGCCAGGACGAAGCGGTGGCGCATGCCACCGAGGTGTTCGAGCGGCTCAAGGACCTGGCAAGCCGCTATGGCGCGGTGACGCCCGCGGAAGTGGCGGAAGTCCTGTCGCAGGTCACCGGCAAGTCGGACGAGTTGGAGCACGCGCCCATCGAGCTGCAGATGGCCGGACGCCCGGTCCGCCCCCGCACTGCCGGCCAGGCTCGCTACGTTGATGCCATCGCCAAGCATGACTTGGTATTCTGCGTAGGTCCGGCTGGCACGGGCAAGACGTATCTGGCCGTGGCCATGGCCGTGCAGGCGCTCAAGCAGGAAATCATTCGCAAGATCGTGCTAGTGCGTCCGGCGGTCGAAGCGGGCGAAAGTCTGGGCTTCTTGCCCGGCGACTTACAGGCCAAAATCAATCCGTACCTGCGGCCGCTGCTGGATGCGTTGCGCGAAATGATGGACTATGACCAGATCAAACGGCATACCGAGCAGGACTTGATCGAGATGATCCCGCTGGCGTACATGCGCGGTCGTACGCTTAACGACGCTTTCGTGATTTTGGACGAAGCCCAGAATACGACCGTGGCCCAGATGAAGATGTTTTTGACGCGCATGGGATTGGGCACCAAGATGGTGGTCTCGGGCGATGCCACGCAGGTTGATCTGCCCACGCACACGCGCAGCGGCCTGATCGACGCGTTGCACCGGCTGCGCAGCATCAAGGGCTTTTGCGAGGTGACGCTTAATAACGAGGATATCGTACGTCACCGCCTGGTGCAGGACATTGTCCGCGCCTACGAAGACGACGAGCCCAGGAAGCGGCGCTAGCACGGACTGACGAGCAAGTCCAAGGACGAATCATGTCGTATGGCGGTCAGAAACGGACACGTTTGGAACGGGTGGCGGCCCTCGAGTTGCCTCCCGGCTCGCTCGAGCGCACCTGGAAGTACTTGCAGCAAACCGACGTGTTGGTGCGGCTGGGGTTGTGCGTGCTGGCCATCGTGGCCTTGTGGCTGGTGACGGCCTCGTGGACGATGCCGCTGGGCTACCACCGCAATTTCACGCCCCAGCGGAACATCGTGGCCAAGGTGGCGTTCCGGCGCGCCGATCCGGAACGCACGGAACTGGCCAAGGCCGCCGCGGAACAGCAGGTCCGCTACGTTTACGACCACAACCAGGCCGCATTGACGCAGTTGCGCGCGGCGCTGCGCAACACGCTCACCAGCGTTGCCGGCGCCA
Source organism: Pirellulales bacterium (assembly GCA_040901665.1). Lineage (GTDB taxonomy): Bacteria > Planctomycetota > Planctomycetia > Pirellulales > PALSA-1355 > JTS-RE94. The sequence goes on from JBBDYK010000020.1 coordinate 7,010, forward strand.
AATCGCTGGCCGAAATCGAAAAGCTCGACAAGAAAGTCTGGCAGGATTTTTTCCCGCCGCCGGCCGCCGGCGCCGCGGCGCCCACGCCCGAACAGCAGGAAACGCAGTTCCAGGAGTTTCACGACGCGCTCTCCACGCCCGAATCGCTCGACAAGGTGGACCAGGCCGTCGCCGAAGCGATGGCCCCTTACGAGCGGCACGGCTTGCTGCAAAAGTTGCCACAGGAACCCAACCAGGGCAATCAACAAGAGATCGTCGTCCAGTCGAAAGTCGAACCGCAGAAACCGGACATCGTCAAGGTCGGCGATGTGCTGATCGGCGAAGCGGAACAACTGAAGCGCGGCTTGGCCGAGCGGCTCGAGTCGCCGATCGTGGCCGAGCGGATTTTTACCTGGCTGCGCAGTCGGTTGCCGACCACGCTGTCCTTGAACACGACCGCCACCGCCTCGGCCAAGGAAAAGGCCAAGGACAGCGTCGAAGAGCAATTCACGCCGATCGCTACTGGCGACGTGCTGGCCCCCGCCGGACTGCCGATCAAGGACGACACGATGGGCCTGCTGACGCTGGAGCACGAGACGTTTCTCGAAGAATTGGGGCTCGGCCGCCGCATCGCACACTCGCTGGCCGTGGTGGGCATGTTCGTCGCGCTGTCTGTCTTGTGCGGCGTCTATGTTTGGCACTACGAGCCGCGTCTGCTGGAAAACTGGCGCAAGCTTGCGGTCACTCTGACGTTGATCGTCGTCACCGTCGGGCTCTCCGTGGCCGCCGCTGCCGACAACGTGCGCGCCGAATTAGTGCCGCTGATCGTGATGGGCATGACGCTCTCGATCGCCTTTCACCGCGAGCTGGCCTTGCTGTTTGCCGCGGCTACGGCCCTCATCATCGTGGTGACCACCGGTCAAGGGCTGACCACGTTCATGATCCTCAATGCCACCGCGGCCTCGGCGATCCTGCTGGTGGGTAACATTCGCAATCGACGCAAGTTGATTTACGTCGGCCTGGCCGTGGGAATCGTCGCCGTGCTGACCACGATTGGCGTCGAAACCCTCAGTGCTCAGCCGTGGAACACCATCTGGCCCGACGCTATGCGGTTTGGACTTTGGTCGATGTTTGCCGGTTTGCTGATGCTGGGGTTGCTGCCATTCATTGAAAGCATGTTCGGAGTGCAAACCGAGCTCAGCCTGTTGGAACTGGGCGACGTGGCCCATCCGCTGCTGCAAGAGCTGGTGCGTCGCGCGCCGGGCACTTACAACCACTCGATCAACGTCGCGTCGATCGCCGAGGCCGCCGCCGAGTCGATCGGCGCCCAAGGCTTGCTGGTGCGCGTGGGCGCGTATTTTCACGATATCGGCAAAATGCTCAAGCCCGGCTACTTCGTGGAAAACCAAGGGCATGACGTCAACCGGCATGAGTCGCTGGTGCCGGCCATGAGCACGCTGATCATCATTGCTCACATAAAGGACGGCGCCGATCTGGCCCGACAACACCGCCTGCCGCAATCGATCATCGATTTCATCGAGCAGCATCACGGCACGACGCTGGTCGAGTATTTCTATCGCCGTGCCAGCGAACGCAACGAAGCCAATCCAGACGGTGGCGAAGTCGACGAGAGCGACTTCCGCTATCCCGGTCCCAAGCCGCAAACCAAGGAAGCCGCCGTGCTGATGCTGGCCGACGCCGTCGAAAGCGCCAGCCGGGCGCTGGTCGAGCCCACTCCGGCGCGGATCGAGAGCCTGGTCCACGAAATGGCCATGAAGCGACTGCTGGACGGCCAGTTCGATTGCTGCGGCCTGACGCTCCAGGAATTGGCCACGATGGAAGACAGTCTGATCAAGTCGCTTACGGCCGTATATCATGGCCGCATTAAATATCCCGAGCAGCGCACGGCCGGCTAGCCGCGATAGGTTGCCTGGCATGCTGACCATCGAAATCTCCAATCGGCAGTCGTCCGTCCGGTGCGACGCGCGTCGCATGCACCAGGCGGCCGAGGCCATCTTGCGCGACGCCGGCGTCAGTGACGCGCGGTTGAGCCTGGCCGTGGTGGACGACCCGACGATCCACCAGCTCAATCGCCGATTTCTCGACCACGATTTTCCGACCGACGTGCTCAGCTTCCTGCTGGAACGCGAGGGCGACCGACTCGAGGGAGAAGTGATCGTCAGTGCCGACACGGCTGCCCGAGCCGCGGCCGAATATGCCTGGCCGGCCGACGACGAGTTGTTGCTCTATGTCATTCACGGCACACTGCACCTGGTGGGGCACGACGACGCATCACCCGATGAGCGGGCGGCGATGCGCGAACAGGAACGCCGTTACCTGGTACAGTTTGGCCTCGAGCCACCCGCCGAGCCCCAGGCCAATGGGTAGCCCGGGGGTGTAACTCCGTTGGGCGCCGCCTGCGGACCATTCGCCGCGTCACGAATCGCGACGCCTGCACCGAGAACGCTAGCACGATGTCCAGCGAAAAAGCCACGGCCCTG
>JBBDYK010000021.1:0-9486 GCA_040901665.1 Pirellulales bacterium
CGGCTGTGTACGATCGGCGTGGTTTCGAAGTTGTACGACGGCGGCGGCGAGGTGGTGGTCCACTCCAGCGTCCAGGCGTCCCAGGGATCGTCGCCCGCCGGCTCGCCGTGGCGCAACGAGACGACGAGGTTATAGATCAGAATCAAATAACTTGGCGCTTGGATGAGGGCGCCGAGCGTGCTGATCTGGTTCCACATGGTCCAATCGTCCATGCCATAGGTATAGATGCGCCGCGGCATGCCCAGCATGCCGGCCACGTGCATTGGCCCGAAGGTCAGAAAGAAGCCGACGTACAGCAACCAGAATTGCCAACGCGCCAGCCGCTCGGAGAGCATCCGGCCGGTTACCTTCGGATACCAGTAGTACACGCCGGCAAACGTGCCGAACAACGTGCCGCCGATCAGCACCCAGTGAAAGTGGCCGACGACGAAATAGCTGTCGGACAATTGAAAATCGAACGGAGCGGCCGCCAACATGATGCCGGTGAGCCCGCCAATCAGGAACATCGACAGGAAGCCGAACGCGAACAGCATGGGCGAGGCAAAGCGAATCCGCCCGCCGAACATGGTCGCCAGCCAGTTGAAAAACTTGATGCCTGTGGGAATCGACACCAGCAAGCTGGCCGTAGCGAAAAACAGGTCGAGCGTGCGGCTCATGCCGACGCAGTACATGTGATGTGCCCACACGCCGAAGCTGATGAACGCGATGGCCATCGTCGCCGCGGCCATGAACTCGTAACCGAACAGCACCTTGCGCGAGAAGACGGGGATCACCTCGGAGACAATGCCGAACACCGGCAGAATCAAGATGTAGACCTCGGGGTGCCCGAAGAACCAGAACAAGTGCTGCCAGAGAAAGGCGGAGCCGCCGTTGGACGTGTCGAAAAAACGGGCGCCGAGTTGCCGATCGAACAGAATCATGACCAGCGCCGCGGTCAATGGCGGCAACGCCAAGAGCATCTGAAACGCGGTCCACAGCATGGTCCACACGAAGAACGGCATCTTGCGCATGGTCATGCCGGGCGCGCGCATGCCGAGGATCGTGGCGACGAAGTTGACCGCCGCGGTGACCGTGCCGATGCCGCTGATCAACAGCCCCAGCGCCCAGAAATCGGTGGCGGCGCTGCGGGCAAAGGTGCGCTCGGTCAGCGGAGCATAGGCGAACCAACCGATTGCCGGCGCGCCGCCGGTGGCAAAGCTGAAGTACACCAGCAAGCCGCCGAACAGCGTGATCCAAAAGCCAAAAGCGTTGAGCCGCGGAAACGCCATGTCCCGCGCGCCGATCATCAGCGGCACCAGGTAGTTGCCCGCCCCGATCAGAATCGGCATGCCCACGAAGAACACCATCGTGGTGCCGTGCATCGTGAACAGTTGATTGAACGTATCCGGACCGAGAAACTGGTTATCGGGCACGACCAACTGCCAGCGCATCAAGAGGGCCTCGACGCCACCGATCACCAGGAACACCAGGCTCATCAGCACGTACAGAATGCCAATTCGCTTGTGGTCGACCGTGGTGGTCCAGGCGTGCAGCAACGTGGCCATGCCCGGGCGCGCAGCCGCGCCCAGGTCGCCCTGTCCGACCGCTCGAGTTGACTGTGCGAATGCCATGAACAAAACGGTTCCTGCGACGTTGCTCAACGGAGCGTCTGCAAATATCTCACGATCGCCGCCTGGTCCTCGCTTCCCAGGCCGAAGGCCGGCATCAGGCAGCCGGGCTTGATCGATTGCGGATCCGCGACCCAGCGATCCAAATTCTCTGGCGTGTTTTCGACCATGCCGGAGGCCAATGTGCGGCGGCTCATCAAGTGCGTCAGGTCCGGAGCGTAGCTGCCGTCGGCGGGCGTGCCGCGCACGCGATGACAATTGACGCACGACTGCGCCAAAAATGCGTCGCGGTCCGCGGTCAATGCAGGGTCGTCCACGGCCGGTTGCGCCTGCTCTTGCAGCCAGCGATCGAACGCGGCAGGTTCTTCCACGACGACGCGCAGCAGCATGTGCGCATGCTGCGTGCCGCAATACTCGGCGCACTGCCCCTGGTACAAACCGGGCGTGTCCGTTTCGAGCGTGAGATGGTTCGCGCGGCCGGGAATCAGGTCCATCTTGCCGGCCAGACGGGGCACCCAAAAACTATGGCAAACGTCCGCCGCAACCAGCTTCAAATAGACGGGCCTGGGATGCCCCGGCTCGCCCGCGGGAATGTGCAACTCGTTGGCCGTGGTGAAACCGAGCGGACGGTTGTCGTAGGTTTCGTACGTATACTCCCACCACCACTGCCGGCCGGTCACGGTAATGAACAGCGCGCGATCGTCGGGCATCGGCTTCGGCGGATCGACTTCGACCTCCCACAGCGTGCGGGTGATGGCCAGCACGAGAAACAGCACGATCAAGGTCGGCGCGGCGGTCCAGGCGATTTCGATCGCGCGGCTGCCGTAGGCCTGCGGCGGCTCGGGAGCGCTGGAGTCGGCGTCGGCGCGAAACCGCCAGACACAATAGATGAGCACGCCTTCGACGATCACGAAGATCAAGCCCGCCACGGCCAGCACCAGGATGGCCAGACTAACGATCGAGTGCGCAGCGGGCGACGCCGGGTCGAAGATCGATTGGCTTTGCGCCAGATTCACGTCCGTTGCGAGTAACACACGCCGGCCTCCTTGCGAGAAGTCCGTCCGCAAGCGGATTCTCGAATGCAGCATCCCGCGACAAGTGAATGCCTGTGTGTACACCACTCGGCAATATTTGTCAAAGCGGATGGCCGCGCACCCGCGCCGCGTCCGATATTCACGAGTCACTTTTCGCCGCCGGCCGCTGCCAGTAAGTTGTACCTACGCGCGGGCTCGAACTGCGCTGCGCCCTGGTTCCCAATCCATGCACGAGAACACCATGAGCAAAGTCCGCTGGGGCATTCTGAGCACGGCCAAGATCGGCGTCGACAAAGTCATTCCCGCCATGCAGCACGGCGAGCATTGCCAGGTGGTGGCGATCGCCTCGCGCAGCGCCGAACGTGGCGCAGCGGCGGCCAGGAAGCTGGGCATTGGCAGAGTACACGATTCCTACGAGTCGCTGCTGGCCGATCCCGACGTCGACGCGGTCTACATCCCTCTGCCGAATCACCTGCACGTGCCCTGGTCGATCCGCGCGCTCGAGGCCGGCAAGCACGTGCTCGTCGAGAAGCCCATCGGGCTATCGTCGGCCGAGGGCCAACAGCTTGTCGATGCCGCCGGCCAATTTCCCAAGCTGAAGGTGATGGAAGCGTTCATGTATCGGCATCATCCGCAGTGGCGGCGCGCGAAACAGATCGTCGGCGCCGGCGGCATCAGTCGGCTCGTCACCATCCAGACATTTTTTTCCTATTACAACGACGACCCTGCGAACATCCGCAACCAGGCCGACATCGGGGGCGGGAGCATGGCCGACATCGGCTGCTACGCGGTCTCGCTGGCCCGGTTTGTCTTCGATGCCGAGCCGCAGCGGGTGTTCGGCATCGTCGACTACGATCCGGTTCTGAAGGTCGACCGGCTGGCCTCGGGCATTTTGGATTTCGGTGCCGGCACCTCCACCTTCACTTGTGGCACGCAGGTGGCGCCGTATCAGCGGGTCAACATCTTCGGCACCGCGGGTCGCGTGGAGATCGACATCCCGTTCAACGCCCCGCCCGATCGCCCCTGCACCATGCGTCACCAGCACGCCGGCGGAACCGAGGAGATCTCGCTGGACATCTGCGACCAGTACACCATCCAGGGAGAGCTATTCTCGCAGGCCGTGCTCAATGATCAGCCCGTGCCCACGCCGCTCGCAGACGCGGTAGCGAACATGCGCGCGATCGAGCGCGTGATCGAAAGTGGGCAATCGGGGCGGTGGGCCTAGATCGCCGTTGGGCGCGCCAAAAAAAGCGCCCCTGTCGCGAATTGGCTGCGCGACAGGGGCTGCTGGTCGCCGGTCGATGCGTTGCCCTGGTTCAAGCGCGGCATCCGTTGGATTGAGAGCTCGGCAAAGCAGAATCGAGGTTGCGTTCTCCCGCGAACTCATCACCGGCGACGAACAAAAGCGCTGCACGAGCGCGTTTGGGTCTAAGCAGTGCGCCGTTTTCGTTTGGCGGGGCGCGCCAATTTGTGGGCCTGTTCCCAGGCGAGCCACCAGGCGGCAGCCTGGCAGGGGGCTTGCGCGATGATCCAATGTCTGCCTCGCTGGCCGGTGACAATCCACACACGACCGTCCGGCCGCTCGACGCACAAGTCGCCCATCGCCCAACCAAACCGTCTCAGCCGGTCGAGCGATAAATCGACGCGAGGATACGCAAGCATGTCTGATCTCCTCCGTGGGCGCGCCGAGGCACGCCTACGCTACCTTGAACAAGGGAATCGATGAGATTGGGACAACCGCCTTTGTTCCGCATCTGCCCGAAGAAATGATGCAGATGAAAACCCCTACCGTCCAACTATGCTAACTTCGCGGTCCCGACATTTCGAGATGCCAGTGAAAATATTTTCAAATAATCGCCGCGTGGATTCTCGCCCGAGCATTTCGTCCACCCCGCGCCAGCATACCGCGAACGTGTTTGGATTTGATGTGGCATTGCTGCTCCGCAGATGGATTCGCGCGCGGGGGTGGCCACTATTCCCCGAGAGATTTTCACCGCGCGCGAGAAAAAAACGTGAAGAAGATTCAGGCCGCCAGCGCTTGAGCCACTTTCTGGCGAATGGAGTGCGCGATGGCGGTCATGCCGCGCATGCGCACCATGCCGAGCGAACCGGCCAAACCGAAGCGATTGACCAGATTCGGTTGAAAGGCCAGCACCTCCTCGGGCGTGGCGTCCGAGAAAATATCGACAAGAAGGCTGACAAATCCCTTGACCGTGGGCGCCTCGGGCGCCACGTCGGCGTGCACGTGCACGCGCCCCGCGTCGATCGTGGCCCACAGGAACACGGGCGTCTGACACTCGTGCACGCGTCCGGCGCCGGCGTCGCGCTGGGCCTCGTATTCCGCCGGCAGAGGGGCCAGTTTCTCGGCAAATTCGAGCAACAACTCCAACCGCTCGCGCGGCTCGAGCTCTTCGAACTCGGCCGACAGCGCGTCGACCTTTTCGCTGAGCGAGCCAATCACGACGTGCTCCTTGCCACTTCATCGCGCGCAGCCTCTTCGCGGGGCGCGACGCGGCCGGGCCCCTTCTCGATCGGCACGCCCACCGTGTTGCCCCACTCGGTCCACGATCCGTCGTAATTCTTCACCTTCGGAAAGCCCAGCAGGTAGTGCAGCACGAACCAGGTGTGACTAGATCGCTCACCAATGCGGCAGTAAGCCACTACCGGCGAGCGGCGCTTCAAGCCGGCTTCCTTCACGTAAATCTTTTCCAGTTCCCTGCGAGACTTCAGCGTGCCATCCTCGCCGACGGCTCGAGCCCAGGGAATATTGGCCGCGCCGGGAATGTGGCCGCCGCGCAACGCCCCCTCTTGGGGATAGTCGGGCATGTGCAGCAATTCCCCCGTGTACTCGCCCGGCGAGCGCACGTCGATCAGCGGTTTGCCGCTGCGCTGGTGCTTGATCACCTCGTCGCGGAACGCCCGAATCGAATTGTCGGGCCCTTGCGCCGCATAGTTGGTCCGCGGAAATTGCGGCTCGGGCTCGCGCGTATAACCTCGCCCGTCGAGCTCCCAGCGTTTGCGCCCGCCGTTCATGATGCGGCAATCGGCGTGGCCATAGAGTTTGAACACCCAAAATGCGTAGCAGGCCCACCAGTTGTTCTTGTCGCCGTAAAAGACCACCGTCGTATCGTTGGCGATGCCCTTGCTCGCGCACAGCGCGGCGAAGCGATCTTTGTCGATATAGTCGCGAATCAACTGGTCTTGCAGGTCAGTGTGCCAATCGATCTTCACGGCGCCGGGTACGTGGCCCTGTTGATACAACAGCACGTCCTCGTCCGACTCGACCACCCGCACGTTTGCATCGTGCTTGTGCTCGTCGGCCCACGCGGTACTCACCAGCACTTCGGGGTTTTCATAGTCTCGTGCCATGGATATCGTGCCTCCGCGGGCAATAGGGAACCCTCGCGACACGCTGCCGTGCAGCCCGGACCACGGTGGCTCGTGATCCGCCGGCTAGCCGCTCGCCTGGGTGGATTGGTTGAGAAGGTCTTTTCAAACCACGCTGAATTTTAAGACCTTGCGACCGCGAATGAAAGGGAGTGGGGGAATAGGCGGGAGGCGGTCGGCTGTAGGCGGCAGGAGAGGGCAGTTGACCGGGATGCAGCGGCAACCGACACTGGACACGTCGCGTTGGCCGGTTTGAGAGCGCTTGACACGTACGATAGGCGCGCGGCCAGCCCTTGATCGGAGAGCCCCCGGCATGCGAAAAATGCTGTCCTGGTTTCTGTGCGGCGCCCTGCTGACCATGGGCATGGAAACGGCCATGAGCGAAGAACCCGACGCGAAGAACGGCAACGAGACCAAGGTCTTGCGTGCCGGCATCATCGGCCTCGACACGTCGCACGCGCCAGCGTTTGCGAAGCTGCTCAACGGTCCGGAGGCCACCGGCGATCTGGCGGGCGTGAAAATCGTGGCTGCCTTCCCCGGCGGCAGTCCCGACATCCCGTCCAGCGCCGACCGCGTGGCGGGTTACACCAAGCAACTGGCCGAGATGGGCATCGAGATCGTGCCGTCGATCGAGGCGTTGTTGGAGAAGGTCGACGTCGTGCTGCTGGAAAGCGTGGACGGCCGTCCGCACTTGGAGCAAGTCATCCCGGTGCTCAAAGCCAAGAAGCCGGTGTTCATCGACAAGCCCGTGGCCGGCTCGCTGGCCGACGCGGTGACCATCTTCGAGCTGGCCAAGAAATACGGAGTGCCCTGCTTCTCCAGCTCGTCGCTGCGATTCAGCAAGGGCATCATCGGCATGCGCGAAGACGGCAACCTGGGCGAGATCGTGGGTTGCGAAGCGCGCGGTCCGTGTACCCTCGAACCGCATCACCCCGACCTGTTCTGGTATGGCATTCACGGCGTGGAAACGCTGTTCACGATCATGGGCACAGGTTGTGAAGAGGTGACCCGCGTGCAAACGCCCGGCACCGAGTTCGTGGTGGGCCGTTGGAAGGACGGTCGCCTCGGCACATTCCGCGGCCTGCGCGACGGTTCGCACGGCTACGGCGCCACGGTCTACGGGACCAAGGGAATCGGTCCCAGCGGCGGTTACGACGGTTACGAGCCGCTAGTCGTCGAGATCGTCAAGTTCTTCAAAACCGGCAAGCCGCCGGTGAGCGCCGAAGAGACGATCGAGATCTACGCCTTCATGGAAGCCGCCGACGAGAGCAAGCGCCAAGGCGGCAAGCCGGTGACGATCGAAAGCGTGCTGGCGAAGGCCAGGGCGCAGGCGTCGGAGAAGCTTTCATCCGCCTCGGCACCATAGGCTCCCGTTCGTCCCGCCTGCTCGATTTCCGCGCCGCCCTGTGGTAAACTCGACGCGCACACCAAACGACGCGCACGATCCTTAGCCCCGCAAGCGCGATCTCGAACTAACCCACCCGCGACGCACGGCAATCTCACCATGCACCTTGCTCGCTCAGATTCTCCCGCCTCTCGCCTCCAGCCTCCCGCCTTTCTCCACGGTGGTTGCCAGCCCGTCATCTCCCGCCGGCAGATGTTGCAGATCGGCGGATTGGGATTGATGGGTCTCTCGCTGCCTAAGCTGTTGGCGGCAGAGGCAGTGGCGGCATCCAACGGCTTGAAGGCTCGGGCTGATGCCTGCGTGCTGATCTTCTTGAACGGCGGGCCCAGCCATCTGGACATGTGGGACATGAAGCCCGAGGCGCCCGAGGGCATCCGCGGCGAATTCAAGCCGATCGCGACCACGGCGCCCGGCATCCAGTTCAGCGAGCACATGCCGAAGCTGGCGCAACTGGCGCATCATGCGACGATCGTCCGCTCGATGCACCACAACGTGAACAACGCACACGCGGCGGCCGTTTATACCAGCCTCACCGGGCACGATCGGGGCGACAACATTCGTTCGGTCGGGGGCGAGCCCAGCGAGTATCCGGCCCTGGGGTCGGTGCTGGGCATGGTGCGTCCGCCCGAGCGACCCATCATTCCGCACGTTTGCTTGCCGTACATCACCAAGGAAGGCGCCGGCGGTCCGCCGCAATCGGGCTTCTTCGGCGGACTGTTGGGCCGCGCGTACGATCCGCTGTTCGTGTTGAAGGATCCCAATGCCGCGGACTTCGCCGTGCCGGAGTTGACGTTGCTGGCCGACGTGTCAGTCGAGCGGCTCTCGGCGCGCGAGGCGCTGTTCCAAGCCATCGACCAGCAGTTCGATCGCGGGCCGGGCGTGGCCGCATACGACAGCATGGACGGTTTTCGCCGCCGTGCCGTGGGACTGCTGACTTCCGAGCAAACGCAAACGGCGTTGCGCATCGGCGACGAGACGGAGCCCGTGCGCGAGCGCTACGGCCGCAACATTTATGGTCAAAGTGTGTTGCTGGCCCGGCGGTTGATTGAAGCCGGCACGCGCATGGTAACGCTCTCTTGGGCGCCCGATGCCAACGCCACGTGGGACACCCACGGCTCGAACTTCAAGAAGCTCAAGAACACGCTGTTGCCGCAGTTTGACGCCGCTTGCTCGAGCCTGGTGAACGACCTGGCCGAGCGCGGCATGCTGGAGCGCACGCTGGTGGCCGTGCTGGGCGATTTCGGTCGCTCGCCCAAAGTGAATGCCAGCGACGGCGGGCGCGATCATTGGAACTATTGCTACAGCCTGATGCTGATGGGCGGCGGATTCAAAGGCGGGTTCGTCTACGGCGCCAGCGACAAGATCGGCGCCTTTCCGGCCCGCGACGCGCTGGTGCCCGGCGACGTGATTTCCACGATCTATCATGCGCTGGGCATTCCGCCGGACTTCGAGTTGCACGACGCTCAGAATCGCCCGCATCGGCTGGTGCCGGCGGGCAGCATCGTGCCCGAGCTGTTGGCGTAACATTCGGCCCGCCCCTCCGAACACCCACTCCCCCGAAGAAGGGCGAAACCACCGCTCTGGCCCTTGCTTGCGCGGCGAGCGTCGCGCTTACTAGACGTACCTGCCCGCTACGAACCGCCCTGCCCTGCCGAGAAATCATGAAATCGTTCGCTTCGCTGTTGTTCGCTCTGATAGTCTTTCTGGTCACTCGCACAGCGGCGCCCGCCCAAGAAGCGGCGCCCTCGGCTCCCGTCAGCCACCGCAATCTGCGCGTCTATCGCGATGCGTCGGGCGAGCATGTGATCAAGACGCCCGAGGATTGGGCCAAGCGCCGCTCCGATTGTTTGCTGGGCATGCAACAGGCGATGGGCAAGTTGCCCGACCGCTCGAAGCTGCCGCCGCTCGACGTCGAAATCAGCGAGACGTTCGACGGCCCCACCTTCACGCGCTATAAGCTCTCGTTCGCGGCCGATCAAGGCGACCGCGTGCCGTGCTACCTGTTCGTGCCCAAGGGACTCGACGGCCGCCGCGTGCCGGGCATGCTGGCGCT
>JBBDYK010000022.1:0-9437 GCA_040901665.1 Pirellulales bacterium
GGCAACGGTAGCAGCGACGACGGCCGCGACCACTGGCCGTACTGCTACACGGCCGTGATGGCCGGCGCCCGCATCAAGCGCGGCTTCGTCTATGGCAAGAGCGACGCCACGGGCTCGTCTCCGCTGGAAAATCCCGTTCACCCGATCGAATTGATCGCCACGGTCTATCACGCCATCGGCATCAATCCGGCCACCATCGTCTACAACCACCTGAACCAGCCGCGCGAGCTGGTGAAGGCCGAGCCCGTGACGCGGCTCTTTGGTTAGCCGTTCATCCCGCCGACAAAAAAAGTCCGATCCATCGTTCAGCCCCCGGCTCCGCCGGGGGATTTTTTTGCGCACACGCACCGCACGCGGTCTAACAGTTGAATAATCCTCAAAGCCGGGGGGCCGGACTGTCCGTGTCGCAATGTCGGACCAGTTGCGAGCGCGCATCGCGGCAGTCATAATGGGCTGCTTGTGAGCGACATTCGCGAGATAATTCGACTCTGGCAGGAGAACTGATATGTGGCGGCCATGTTTGCTGGCGGCGGTGATGACGAGCCTGATTGGGAACGCGGCGTTCGCGGCCGATAGCCGTTCGTTTACCGATCCGGAGAAAGCCGGACCCGACTTCAAGATCCAGGGCGAATATCAGGGCACGGTCAAGACCCCCGACCAGGAAATGAAAGTCGGCGCGCAAGTGATCGCCTTGGGCGATGGCAAGTTTCACGGCGTGTTTCTGATCGGCGGACTGCCGGGCGACGGTTGGCGTCAGGGTGACCCGCAAATCGCCAGCGACAGCGAAACGGTCGACGGCGTGATTACCTTCGCGGGCGACGCCGGCACGGCGAAGATTGTTGACGGAAAGCTAACCGTGCACGATCTGACCGGCGACGAGATCGGCACGATGGAAAAAGTCGAGCGCAAGAGCCCCACGCTCGGCGCCGAGCCGCCCGCGGGCGCCATGGTGTTGTTCGGCGGCAAGTCGGCCGACCTGGCCAATTGGAAGGGGGGCAAGATCGTGGAAGATGATTTGCTGTTGGCCGGCACCCGCAGCAGCAAGGACGACTTTCAAGATTTCACGCTGCACATGGAGTTCCGCACGCCGTTCGTGCCCTCGGCCCGCGGCCAGGGTCGCGGCAACAGCGGCTTGTACTTGCAGGATCGTTACGAGTGCCAGGTTCTCGACTCGTTCGGGCTGGAAGGGCTCGACAACGAGTGCGGTGGCTTTTACCAGCTCAAGTCGCCCGACGTGAACATGTGCTATCCACCGCTGTCGTGGCAGACTTACGACATTGACTTCACGGCCGCGCGGTTCGACGGTGACAAGAAGGTGAAGAACGCCCGGGTGACGGTCAAGCACAACGGCGTGACGATCCACGATGATTACGAGCTGCCAAAGCTGACTCCGGGAGGGGCTCCCACTGAAGAGCCGGGCAAGGGTCCGTACAAGTTGCAGGAGCACGGCAACCCGGTCACCTATCGCAACATTTGGGTGGTGGAAAAGCCGGCCGAGTAGTCCGGCCCGCAGAGTCGGGTGGACGGATCGACCGACAAGTTATCCACGACGCAGATCTGAAGCGAGCCCGCCGCGAAAGTTACGGCTTTTGCGGCGGGTTTGCCGTTTTTGCAGGGCCATTTTTTGGCGATTTCGATCGCACCCAATCGGGCGGATTTTCTTTCGGCCAGGATTTGCTAGCATGGCGTGCGACTGAGCAGGGAGCGTCCGGGATCGGACGCGCCAGTCAGGCGGTTTCCTGAAGTTTGAGCCTGGAGGTGACCCATGGCCCAACCTGTCGAACGAGCCGCGCGCGACGCCAAGATTGCGGAGTTGAAGCGTCTGATCACGGCCGGGATCTACGAATCCCAAGAAAAGCTGGAAGACGCCGTGGACGCTTTCTTGTGGAGCGAGCAGGATCGCTTGCAACAGCAACAAACCGATTCATTCGGCCAGATTGCGCGGTTTCATCCCAAATAACTGCGCGCTCGCCGACCATTCTTGAGATTGTCGCGCAGGATTCCGTCTGGAATTGACTGCGTGGCATGCGATTTGAGCAGACATTTGCTCTGGCGTTGGCTGAGCGCTTTGCTAAACTTGCCGCCGCTTGCTGTCTGCGGCCGTGCTGCAAGCTATAATAGTGCGTAGTGGGGCGAACGAGAAATTCGGACGAACCCCCGGCAGGCCAACTGCCGATGTAGTGTCATACAAATCACCGCAGGAGCCATTGCGGCCCTGGTGGGTAACGAACTTCAAACCTCTAACAGCCAATAATCCGTCGGGAGGACCTAAATTTATGCGTGGGCTTGGGTCACCAAACGGCTAGTGCTCAGCACCAGCCAGACCCCGCTCTTCTCGCAGCGACTCCTCCGTCGCATTGGGCTAGAGGTTTGATTACATCGGGTCGCGGGCCGCCAGGCAGGAATGTCAGGCGCCGCGGCCCTTTTTTTTGCGCGCCAGCTCGAGTTCCAGTGGGCAGCTCGGCAGTCCTTAGATGTTGGCTACGGCAACCGGCTGGCGCGGCGCTCTCAGGCTCGCCTGGCCACCGGCGCCGCTTCGGCGTCGACCAACAACTGGCAGGCCAGGTGCGCCAGCGTCACCAGGTCGAGCGCGTTGTGACGCAGGATCGAGCCCAGTTGGTGCGTTACTCCGGTGCGCACGAACTCGTGATACGCCGCGGGAACCATCGCGCCGGGCAAGTCGTCGTGGCGCGCTCGGCGGCAGACGTACCATTCGAGCGTTTGCAGCCGGCAGTTCGGCAGCAGCCGCTTCCAACGCCGTCGGGCATGGTGCAGCAAGTCGCAGTGCACCAACTCGGGCCGCGAATCGTAGCGCGCCAGGGCCTCCCGCGGTTGGAGGTCGACATGTGGCGGCGGCTGGCCGGGCTTGCGCGCGTCGCGTCCCAGGTGATGTCGCGTGCTGCGGTCGTGCACCATGGGCCAATCGAAGCTCTTGCCGTTAAACGTCACCAGCACGCGATTGCGCCCGGCGATTTGCCACAGCGTTTCCAGCAGGGCCCGCTCTTCGGCGTAGTTGCGGGCGAAAAGCTGATCGACCATCAGCGTTTCGTCGTGCCAAACGACGCCGGCCAAAAACACCATCGAGCCGGCGAACCCGCACGTCTCCAGATCGAGAAACAGCGTATCGCGTGGAAAGGCGCCGGCCAGCGCCGCCAACTCCGGATGACTGTGGGCGACCGGCGAGCGATTCACGCCGACGAGCGCGCTCTCGACGGCCGGCCAGTAATCAGTCAGCGGGCGACGAAAACGCAGGTGACTTCCCGAGGGGTTGTGGCACTCGATGCCATCATCCAAGAGGTCATCATCCAAGGCTTTGTCGCTAACGCGCGGGGCCATCCCGGCCAACGGCGGCCATTGTCCCGTTGCCATCACCGGGGCACGCTGCTCGCCATGCGTCGCCTGGCCGACGGCATGCAGTTGCGCCAACCGAGCGCGAACTTCGTCGCTGAGCATGCGGGATCCTTCCGTGCTGGAATGCCCTGGATTGCTGCCGGCCGCACAGTTTACTTGGCGTCGTGCTGGCGGCACCAGTCGAGAATCTGCGGCACCGTGGGCCGCTGGCCGGGCGGAAACGCCGCGGGCGCCGCATTCGCCGCAGCCGGCTTGGGTGCTTCAACTTGCGCGGGGGGTTCTTCGACCGCAGATGCTGCTTCGACCGCCGGGGCCTCTGCTACAGCCGGGGCCTCTGCTACAGCCGCGGGCGCTGCTGCCGCTGCGGCGTCACCCGCCTTTTTCGCGCGCGCAGCGGCCAGAATATCGGCAGTGCTCAACTTCGATTGATCGCCCGCGGGCGTGGGTTTGGCGACGGCTTGCGCCGCTGTTTTGTTGGCCCGGGCGGCGGCCAGAATGTCAGCCGTGGATTTCTTAGCGCCAGCTTCCGCGGGCTGGGCCGCCGGTTTCTTGGCTGCGCCCTGCAGGCGGGCCAATTCCAGGGGTGACAGTTTCTTTTCGCCGGATGCTGGCGCTTCCGCCGCTTCCGCGGCCGGCATTGCTGCCGGCTTGGCTGCCTTGGGCGCTTCTTTCTTCTTTTCCCCGGCCGATTCCGCCGGCTTGGGCACGACCTTGAGAAAATCCAGCCCGATATCGTACCAACCGATGTTGTTCCAGGCGTCGAACTGCACGAGCGCGCGACCGCTCATGTTGACGGTTTTCACCTGCCCGACATAGCCCTCAAAGCGCTTCAGCTCGGGTCGCGCGGCGTCGACAACAACGTACTTGTCGGTGAAGTCCTGCTTCAGCTTTTCGATGTTGTCGACCACGGCCTGCTGGCGCCTCGACGATTGAGAATGGGATGCGTTTGCCCGCCACGCTAGCATCGCTTGGCGGACGAGCGAAACGACCATTTTTGCCCAAGGCGGCGGCGAAATCAAGGTGTGGTCCGCCGCACGACCGGGCCGAAAGTACAAAGTTCGCAGGTCCGCGGTGTCGATAAGCGCGGCGTACGGCACCCATCGCGCCCAATGACGTATTCCCTGGCCCAACGACTACGCTCGCTGCCTTGCCGAAAGCGGTCCGAAGTGTCGAACTCGAAACCCAACAGCAATTTGCCGCCGGACATTGCCGCCGAGTTGCTGGCCGCTTGCCGCGCCGGAGCGTTGCGGGCTGGCTGGGCCCTGTCGCGGGCGCTGGATATTCCCGTGCGACTGGTGATTCGCGAGTCAACCAATCTTGCGGCCTGGCGGACGCAACTGCCAGCGAACCAGCGTGCCCTCCAAGGCCCCGGGCTGATGGTGTTGATGCCGACGGGAGGGGCGGCAGTGCTCCTGGTCAGCGCATCGAACGACGTGCTGCCGGAGTGGGTATTCATGGCCGACGGACTGCAACAGGGTCGACTGGCGGCGATGGCGCAAGAGTTGGGCACTGCGCTGTTGCCGCGACGACTTGTGGCGCGCGACTGCGCGGCAGCCGGCATCCTAAATCTTGCCGCTGCGCTAGCGTGTGGCCGGTGCGCTGCGGACGCAGTGTGCATAAGCATGTCGCTGACGCTGGCCGATGGGCCGGCGGCCCCCGCGCTCTTGATTTGGCCACTGGAGCAACCGGCGGCGGTCTTCGAGCGCGCAGAGCCCGTATTCGTCGAAAGGCTGCGCCAGCCGGCGTCGGCAGACTGCCGCGCGGAATTGCGGCGGGTGAATGTGCCGGTGAAGGTCGTCCTGGCGCAAACGCGGCTAGCCGTCCAACGGATTGTCGAGTTGGCGCCGGGCAGCATTCTGCGGTTCGGCAAGTCTTACCAGGCGCCGCTGGAATTGCAGGTGGACGGTCGGCGGCTGGTCACTGGTCATTGCGTGGAGATCGGCCGCCGGCTGGGGCTGGTGATTTCGTCCCGCTAGTTCGCCGCCCTTGCAACCGCATCGCCTGAATCGCCCAGTTCGGGTCGATTGTCGGGCCCACAGTCTCCGCGGATTGGGTGCCATGGGGGCCCTCGCTGGGTTGACGCGGCATGGCGGCTCGACGAAATTGAACATAAGGGACGCGGATCGTCACCCGCAGGCGGAAGCGCGCGGATGGCGTCAGCCCCTCATGTTTCACCCAACGGCCAGGTCGTCCGCACGGCCTTGCTCAAGTCAACGAGCTACGGTGCCCCGATGCGCACGCGTTCGAAGACAAGCAGAAAGTCTTCGCGTCCGTCGCCGTATGATCGCGAACGGCTGTTGGAACAGTCGTTCAATCTCGTGTGCGTGGGCGGGCTCGACGGCCGGCTCAAACGGGTCAATCCGGCGGCGCTGGCGGCCTTTGGATACACCCAACACGAGATGACGTCGATCCCCATGGACGAGTTGGTGCATCCGGACGATCGCGCTCGGATGGCTGAATCGTTTGCGCAGCTTGCCAGCGGAAAGGGGGTGCACGGCGTCGAGGTGCGGATTCGCGGGAAGGACGGAACCGACAAGTGGGTGTTGTGGGAAGCCGTGTCCTGTCCGGCGGAGGGCGTGTTCCTGGCGACGGGTCACGACATTACCCAGCGGAAAGCCGCCGAAGAGGAGTTGCGCCAAAGCCAGGAGCGGTTCCAACTCCTGGCAGGCGCCACCGACGAGGCCGTGTGGGACTGGGACCTGCGCACCAATCACATCTGGCGCAACGACGCATATCACCGAGCGTACGGTATTCCGAACGACGCGGAAGTCGGCGCGATCGAATGGTGGCGGCAGCGCATTCATCCCGATGACGTCGAGCGCGTGCTGCAATCGATGCCACCTCCGCTGGTCGAGGGTCGCCAGCAATGGCTGCTGGAGTATCGCCTGCGCCGCCGCGATGGCTCGTACGCCGACGTCTACGACCGCGGCTTCACGATCTTCGACTGCGACGGCAATCCAGTGCGCATGGTAGGCTCGGTGCTCGATATCACCCGGTTGAAGCGGGCCGAGCGAGACCTGCGCGACAGCGAGGAGCGCTTTCGACTGGCCGCTCGGGCGACGCGCGACGTTATCTGGGATTGGGACATGCGCGAGGGTCGCGTGTGGCGCAGCGAAGGCTTCGAAGCGACCTTCGGTTATCGCGCGGACGAAGTCAGCAGCGATTTGAACTGGTGGATCGAATGCACGCACCCGGAGGATCGCGATCGCGTTTGCGCGCAGATTGCCGAATTGCATTCGCAACGAAGCGAGCAGCATGCCATCGAGTATCGGTTTCTGCGGGCCGATGGCACTTACGCCAACGTGCTGGAGCGGGCCTTCGTGATGTACGACGAATCCGACCGGCCCGTGCGGATGGTGGGCTCGCTCATGGACATCTCGGCCCGGCGACGCGCCGAGGAAATGTTCAGCATGCAGCAGGCCGAGCTGGCGCACATGGCGCGCGTGACCACGATGGGCGAAATCGCCAGCGGCCTGGCCCACGAGTTGAACCAGCCGCTGGCTGCGATCGCCAATTACGCCGAGAGTTGTGCACAGGCCTTGGCCTCGAACGCGCCGGACGCCATCGAGACCACCCGCGCATGGGTCGAGAAGATCGCCGCCAACACGCACCGGGCCGGCGAGATTATTCGCCGATTGCGTGGATTCACGCGCAAGTCGGAGCGACGTCCGGTGGCCGTCGATGTCAACGACCTGCTGCGCGAGGTGATCGAGCTGCTCGAACCCGAGACGCGACGGCGCAATGTGCGGCTGCGATGCGATTCGACCGACGTGCCGAGCGTGGTGGTCGATCCCGTGCAAATCCAGCAAGTGCTCGTGAATTTGCTGCACAACGCATATGATGCCTTGGCCGAAATGCCGCCGGAACGCCGGCTGGTCACGATCGGCATCGAGCCGGCCGACAACGCGGTGCGGATCTCGGTTTCCGATCAGGGCCGCGGCATCGAGCCGGGCAACCGCGACAAAGTGTTTGACGCGTTCTTTTCCACCAAGCCGAAGGGCATGGGTATCGGGCTGGCGATCAGCCGCTCGATCATCGAAGATCACGGCGGCCGGCTGTGCCTGGCCGCCAATCCAAAATATGGCGTCACTTTCCATTTCAAGCTGCCTGTGGTAGGGGGGCAAAATGGGCACATCCCCAGTCGTAACGGTCATTGACGACGACGAACACGTCCGCGAGTCGCTAGCCGCGCTTGTCCAGTCCATGCGGCTGGACGTCGATTGCTATACCTCGGGTACGGAGTTTCTCGAAAACTTCGAGCACGCGCGCCCCGGCTGCGTGGTGCTCGATCTGCGGCTGCCGCAACTAAGCGGTCAGGAAGTCCTCAAGGAATTGGGGGCCCGGCGGATTCGCGTGCCGGTCATCATGATCACGGGCCACGGCGACATTCCGGCGGCGGTGACCGCCATGAAAGCCGGCGCATTCGATTTTCTCGAAAAGCCTTATCGCGGCGCCGTGCTCATCGATTGCATCCGCCGTGCGATCGCCCAGGACGAACATGACTCTCAAGTCCAAAGCGATCGCGACGTTTTGCTGTCGCGCTACGAGACGTTGACGGTCGACGAGAAGGACGTGCTCTGGCTGACTGCCGAGGGCAAGCCCGACAAGGCCATCGCGCAGCGGCTCGATTTGAGCCTGCGCACGATTCAACTGCGTCGCGCCAGCGTAATGAAGAAGCTGCAGGCCGAATCGCGCGCGCGGCTGATTCGGCTGGCCGAAATGCTGGAGAAGTTGCCGGCGGCGATGTAGTTTCGACGGCGTCCCGCTCTCCACACGACACGTTAGAACAACGGTTGGATTTGCTTCAATCGCTGTTCGGTGGCCCGCATCAAAGCGTCCTCGTCGGCTTCGGTGGGCGCTTCGTAGGTGACGGAAAACCGCAGGTAAGCGCCCGCGTCGTCCCAGGGGACCGTGCAGATCGAGTGCTCGGTGATCAGATACTGGCTGGCCGCTTCGGCCGTTTCGAAGGTCGGACCTCCCACAATGCCGCGCGGACTCTTGGCATAGATGAAATACGTGCCGCCCGGCATGCGGCAATCGAAGCCTGTGCGCTTGAGCAGATCAACCAGCTTGCGGCAGCGTCGCTCATACTTGGCGCGAACCTGGACCGGGATGGCCGGATCGTCGAGCGCCGCGGCGCCTGCTTTTTGTATGGCGATGAACTGGCCCGAATCGCTGTTGTCTTTCACGTCGGCAAAGGCCTGCACGATGCGCTCGTGGCCGCACACCCAGCCCAACCGCCAGCCGATCATGTGAAAGCCCTTGGACATGGAGTGGATTTCGACGCCGACGTCCTTCGCCCCCGGCACGGACAAGAAGCTGAGCGGCTGGCCCTCGTAGGTGAGCATGACGTGCGCGGCGTCTTGCACCACGACGATGTCGTGCCGCTGAGCAAATTCGACGACGCGCTGGTAGAAGTCGCGCGTGGCTACCTTGCCCGTGGGACTGTTCGGATAGCACAACACGAGCAGCTTGGCTCGGGCGCAGATGTCGGCCGGAATGGACTGCAAGTCGGGCAAGAAATCGTTTTCCGGCAAGAGCGGCAACGCATAGACCGAACCGCCGTAATACTTCGTGTGGGTGCCGGCAACCGGATAGCCCGGCACGGTCATCAACGTGATGTCGCCCGGATCGATGAAGGCGGCCGGCAACATGGCCAGGGCGGTCTTCGAGCCGATGCAATGGTTGATTTCCTTGGCGGCATCGAGCTGGACGCCGAAGTTGCGCTGCATGAAGCGGGCCACCGCTTCCTTGTATTCTGCCACGCCATTGTCGGCATAGCCGCGATTGGCGGGCTCGTTGATCTCGCGCGCCATGACGTCGCGGACGCTCTGGGGCGCCATCTCGTCGTTTTCGCCGATCCCGAAGTCGATCAGCTCGCGCTCGGGATGATCTTGCTTTGCCTTGCGCTTGGCCCGTTTGATCTTCTCGAACTTGTAGATGGCCGTGCCCTTGCCGTAGTTGACGCCGCCAATGCGTTGGGCAAACAGCTTTTGAAAGTAAGGGTCGCTCATGGATTGGTTTCAAGCAGGCACTAGTGGATCGGGCACGAAAGGCGAGTAGCGTAGCGTAACGGAGGGCGCGCG
>JBBDYK010000023.1:0-9427 GCA_040901665.1 Pirellulales bacterium
CGTGCCCGCGCGGTCCTCGATAAAACCCCATCTGATTGAGACACTACACTAGCGCAATGCCTTCTTAGCCGCGCGCCCCGTCAATCGCACCAACGAATTGCTGGCCGATTGCAGTTCCGCCACCGCGCCGGCGCGCGGTATGACGACGATGTCGACGCCGGCCGGCAAAGCGTCCGCCGACAGTCGAAACGCTTCGCGCAGAATCCGCTTCCAGCGATTGCGCACCACGGCGCCGCCCACTTTGCGCGAAACCGACAGCCCGATGCGCGCGTGTGCCAGGTTGTTCCGATCGACGTACACCAACAACGTCTCGTCCGAGGCGCTCGCCCGCCGGGCATACACCCGAGCAAAGTCGGCGCCGCTGCGCAAGTGATGCCGGGCTAAGAATCGCAGCTTCGTCATGAGCAAGGTCATTCGGGCTCGCGGGACGCAGGATCGCTGGTCGACGGAGGCGCCAGCGGCTTGCGATACCAGGCCTCACGCGCCAGTCGCGATGGTTGTGGCCGCAGGCGCGCGATCCGCCGCGCGCGCCGCCCGCCCATTACCACCAACGCGACGAGCAATCCCGCCACGAGCAGCAAGCCCAAAAGCGCCATGATCACTTGCACGCGCCGAGGAGGATCGAGGCGCATCAAGAGCGGCTCGGCCGCTTGTTCCGCGGCCAGCACCGTTTCATCGCTCCACACCGTCGCGAGACACTCCAGCGCGGCAAGCTGTGCTACCATCGCAAGTCTTTCCGCGGTTGTTGTGGACTAGTGCCGCCGAGGTGCTCGTCGAGCTTCTTGACGAGATCCAGAGACTCTTCGTCCAAGTTCGCCGGCAGCACGATCTGCAGCTCGGCGTACAGGTCGCCTTTTTCGCCCTTGGAATCGGCGACGCCATGCCCTTTGATGCGCAGTCTTTTTCCGCTCGAGCTACCGGGCGGGATCGTCAGAGCGATGGTGCCGCGCGGCGTGGGGACGTCGACTTTGGCCCCCAGCGCTGCCTCGGCTAGTGTGACGGGCACGCGGACTTCGAGGTGGTTGCCTTTGCGCATGAACCAGGGATGCGGCAAAACGCGCACGGTAATCAGCAGGTCGCCCGGCGTGCCGTCAATGCCTTCCTCGCCTTTGCTGCGGAGGCGAATCTTCTTGCCGTCGGTGATGCCGGCAGGAATCTTGACGCCGAGCGTCTCCACGCGACCGTCGGGACGCTGTAGCGAGATTTGCGTCTCGCCGCCCAGCACGGACGTGTTGAACGGAATCTCGATCTCGGCCGCGACGTCCGCCCCGCGCGAGGGTTGTGGGCGTGCGCGGCGCGCGCCTCCCGCTCCGGCGCGGCGAAACTGGGTGAAGATATCGCCGAACATGCCACTGGGATCGCCGCCGCCACCCCGTTGGCCAAACAATTGGCTGAAATCGATTTCCTCGCCGCCTCCCGTGTTGCTCCAGGTGTGGCGTCCGCCGCGCGGACCGCCCCCCGCGGCGCCTGCGCCCGCGCCCATCGACTCGAACGAGCTGCCGTAGCGGTCGTACAGCTCGCGCTTGCTAGGGTCGTTGAGCACGTCGAAGGCGCGCTGCACCTCCTGGAACTTGGCCTTGGCGGTTTTGTCGTCCGGGTTCAGGTCCGGATGATGCTTGCGCGCAAGCTTGCGATACGCCTTTTGAATGTCGGCCGGCGAAGCGTCGCGGCTGATTTCCAGGGTTTTGTAGTAGTCTTCAGCCATGAAGCAGATGGAAGTGCGATTGAGCCATTGCCAAGAAGTTGACCCGCGCCGGCAGCACCGTAAGCATACCCGCTAGGAGCCAGCGCGGCTGTCTGCCAGAATTGGCAGCGCGTAACTAACTGCCCCAAGTCATTTTAGGGCCAGCAGGCCAGGGGCAGCAAGAGAAGGGGCGGCGCAACAGAACGTAGAACGTTCCGCGCAATCATGGACAGCAGGGCGACCTTCGACGGACGGCCGTCCTCGTCCTGCATGATGCTGTCAGAGTCTGACTCAGCCCAAGCCGCCCGCCCGCCAATTCCTCGTTGCGCGAGCGAGACTACGCCACCCTCCGACGAGCCCGCCGGAACTGCCACGCCAGTCCGACAAGCCCCAGCGCGCAAAGTGCGAAGCTCGAGGGCTCGGGCACTTCCAAAATGGCTTGCATCGTAAAATCGGCGATGCCGGTGTCGAAGAGCAGCTTGAGCGGAAATGCCGTGGGGCTTTCCGGATCGGCGCCCGGATCCAATCCAGTGACTTGAAAGCTCGTGACGCCCCCGCCCGGGAAACTTGTAAAGTCGACGCTCTGACCCGGTCCATATTGCCCCAGCACGGTGTCGCCCACGGCGACGGTGAACGGCTGATTGAAGCCGGTGGGGAAGTCGAGGATGCCGGTGAACAGCGAGTCGCCCGTCATCTCATAGGCGAAGCCCGCCGCCATGGGGGGATCGAACCATTGACCGGAGGGTGCGCTTTCAAAAACAAACACCGGGGGGGAGCTACTGCCGGGCAGTACTGTCGTGGGTAGGCTCGGTTGTAACATCGTCGTCTGAGAATTCAGCACGACTCGATCGACCAGCATCCCAATCATTTGAAGGTGGTCGTTAGGCGCGTTTACCGAGAAGCTTAAGTAGTAATTCCCGGCGGCTTCAATTGGAACCTCGACATGATTCCACCATCCGGGCGTGGATTCCGTCGATTGCGTGTAGGCCAATGTCTGATAGAAGGACCCGAACGGCAGGCTGTGTAGTGTAATGCCGGCGTGCGAGTTGTAGCCGAATTCGAAGGGTCCGCCGAAATCGTTGCTCACAGCGTAGTCGAATGAAAGCGTATCGCCGACGCCTGCGAAAAATGCCTGACCTAGCCCTGCCTCCGTGCCGCCTCCGCCATCGTCGAGAAGGCGCGCCATTGAACTGCCGTCGGTAGGGAGAACGCCGTCGAACGCGTTGTAAAACGCTCCCTGCGCTACGATTCCGACTTCGGACGAAGGGAATGTGAAACCGATTCCCCACCCACTTAGGCCCGATTCAAAGCTGCCGTTCACGATCTCGGCGCTCGTCCGGGTCGCCATGAAGTTGAGCATGACTAAGACGATGGCGACTCTGAGGACGAAAGCGTTCTTGGGGCGAATATGTGCGGCAGAAAATTGGACGAGACGATTTCGGGCAGAAGCATGTGGCATGGAAGGAATCTCTTGGGAAGTCGAAACGAGTTACAACCAACGAAAACGGAACAGGGGAGCCCAAATCGCTCGTTGCACGGGCAAAGCGCGCTACCTGCGCTAGCGGCAACGTAGATCGGACCGCCGCCTCATCGCTCGGCTGCAATGAGGGTGAAGGGAACGGCTGTAGGCAGCTCAGTTCACTAGCGGCTTTCGTTGCGGCGGGGAGGCACTTTCAGGTCGTGCGTGGAAAGTTGGCCGTCCCTATCGGGAGCGTCGGCGTGCGAGCAGGCCCGCGATTCCGATCGCAATTAGCAAGAGCGTCGACGGTTCCGGGACCTGTTGGATGGCAATGTTGTCTAGGAGCAACAAATCCGGTTCGTCCTCTGGGAATTCCTCAGGGTCGATCGGATCTTCCAGTGGATCGAGGGCTTCGAAACGCACCAAAACTGTGGTCGTAGCGGGAGTGAAGTTCAGCGAATGCGTCACAAACGCGTTATAGGTCGTCGTTGTCAGGCTCGCCAATACGGCGCCGTTGATGAGCACGCGGTATTCCTCGGGCTGGTGCGAGTCGTACAGGCTGCTGCCGGTAACTGAGTAGTTGAGAGTCGCCTGGATCCCGATCACCAAGCCTGAAATCGATTGTTCGATGTACCCCTTGTCGATCAGGGCGAATTGCTCGCCTTCTGCCGGCGTCACGTTGTAGGGGTCGAACGCACTGAGGCCGCCCGGATCGACCACGGCGGATTCCTGCGGCGGCGATCCGCCGCCAGAGAAAAACCAACCGTCGGTCATTGGTCCCCACAGCAGACTCGCATCGGGGACGTCGGGACTTTCAAAGCCGGCGTTCACAATGACCGGCGCGGCTTTCACCGCCTGAGCCGCGAGCAGGATTACGCATCCAGTCGCGATGGCAGTACGCGACGGCCAGCGCGTCGGAAGTACGGCGACAGCGAAACGACCGAGTAGGGCAACGTTGGTTGAACTTCGCATTAGCAGGCCTTCAATGAGCGCTGATTGAATCCGTGGCAGTTTGGGGTCCGTCCGCCCCCCTGGACTCCCTATCTGCGCTTGGGCAGTGAACCGGACGCAGATTTTCCGGATTTCGCAAAAAACTCTTTGCCGACTTGCACTCCCCCATTCGGACGGCCACGATATAGGTCTTCGGCTGCGGTAGGGCGGTCCGGCTGATCGGCTTCTGCAATGCGGCCACTCATTGAAAATCCAGCGGTGCGTTGTCGAATGCCCCGGTCCGAGTCCGCCCCAGTGCCTGCCACCTCATATTCCAGCGGCATGCCCGACGATCCGTTCGCAGCCGATATCGCAGCGGCGCGAAACGGTTGCGAGCAGGCCCTCAACCGGCTGTTTACGGCCTGCCGCCCCTACTTGCTGTTGGTAGCCAACCAAACGCTGCCGACGGAGCTGCGCGCCAAGCTAGGAGGCTCGGACCTCGTGCAGGAAACCTTGCTACAAGTGAAGCGCACCTTCGTTCACTTTCGCGGCAGCACGGAAGCCGAGTTGATCGCCTGGCTGCGCGGAGCGCTGCTCAACAACCTCAACGCGGAGCATCGCCGCTTCCGCGGCACGCTCAAGCGAAATCTCGCACGCGAGGTCTCGCTCGACCAGGGCTTGAGCGGCGCGGAGCACGAAGGGCTCGTCGACGGCGCCGCGCGCTCACCAGCCAGCCAGATCCTGGCTGCCGAAGAAGCCGTCCGCCTGAACGCGGCGCTAGCGCGGCTGCCGGAGGACTATCGCCGCGTGATCGAGCTGCGCAACTGGGAAGGGCGTCCGTTCGCCGAAATCGGCGAGCTCATGGGCCGAACGTCCGACGCCGCGCGAAAGTTATGGGCACGCGCCATCGAGCAACTCAAGGACGAGCTCCAAAGGCCATAGTCAGTCATCGCGAGGTTCGCCCCATGGATGACCGTTTGGTCGATCTGCTCGAACGATTCGACGAACGCGTGCGGGCTCGTCGCGGAAACTGCCAGCAGATCGTTGCTGCGCAGCAACTTGAACCTGACACGCGCCGCGAGCTGGCCGAAGCGGTTAAGTGCTTGCGGTTGATCGATCGCGTGCGACGCGCGCACGAGCCGTTGCCGCCGGCGCCCGATCAACCCGCCGCCAGCGACGCAATCAACGCCGCGCCGCGCCGCCGGATCGGGCGCTTCGAGATCGTGCGCGAACTAGGCAGCGGCGGGCACGGCGTGGTGTTTCTCGCCTGGGACCCAGCCGCGCGCCGGCACGTTGCGCTAAAGACGCCGCACCCGGACGCGCTGTTCACGCTAGCGCTTCGCGAACGATTCCTGCTCGAGGGCATTGCCGCCGCAAGGCTGACGCATCCGAACATCGTATCGGTATTGGAAGTCGATCGCTCCGGCCCATTGTGCTACATCGTCAGCGCCTACAGCGATGGCCGGTCGCTGGCCGCGCTCTTGCAAGATCGGGGCGGACCCCTCAGCCCTCGGTTGGCAGCGCAGTGGGCGGCGGAACTGGCCGATGCCGTCGAGCACGCGCACCGTCACGGCGTGCTGCACCGCGACCTGAAGCCGGCCAACGTCGTGCTTGAGTCGGTTCCAACGGCGCCGGCCGACAAGATTGCAGCCTCGGGAGAAACCCCGGCGCTAGTGGAACGCGCGCCGGCGCTTTCAGAGCTGGTGCCCAAGCTGACCGACTTTGGCCTGGCGAAGTTGATCGACGCGGATGACGCGCGAACGCGCACTGGAGTGATGTTGGGCACGCCAGCCTACCTGCCGCCCGAGCAAGTCGATTCGGCATTGGGGACGCCTGGTTCCCTGGCCGACGTGTATGGGTTAGGCACGATTCTTTACGAATGCCTCACCGGGCGGCCCCCGTTCGCATCCGAGAGTCAGGCAGACTTGCTGCGCCAAATTGCCGCCGGCGACGTCGCAGCGCCGCGCAGTCTGCACAACGAACTGCCGCGCGACTTGGAAGCGATTTGCTTGCGGGCGCTGGCCCGGCGGCCGATCGATCGCTATGCGTCGGCGGCCGCGCTTGCTGCCGACTTGCGACGCTTCCTGGCGGGCGATGTCACCCGGGCGCGGCCCGTGAATCTCGCAGGTCGTTCGCTCAAATGGGCACGTCGGCGGCCCGCTGCAGCGGCCGCCCTCTCGGTCGCCTTCGTTGCTGCGATTGCAATCAGCGTTGGCGCGCTTTGGCATTTCGCGCAAATGGAAAGTGCCCTGTCCGTCGCCGAGCGGGCCCGCGCTCGCGCCGAGCAAGGGGAACGCGACCTGCGCCAACTGGTGTACTTTCGCGATATGCAGGAAGCGCACCAGGCGCTCGAAGCGCAGGACGTGCTCAAGGCCGGAGCCATTCTGAGACGGCAGCCTGCCGGCGCTGCGGGCGAACGGCCCGGATTTCTGCTAAGACACTTGCAAGCCCGCGCGACCGGCATGCCGATCGAGGTGAGTGCTCACAAGGGCCACGCGCACTCGGTCGATTTTTCAACCGATGGTTCACGCGTCGTCACGGCGGGGGCCGACGGGCGGATGTGCATTTGGGACGCCGCCACGGGAAAAAATCTCGGCACGATGCGGTCCCTCACCGCGGAAATCAACGTGGCCCGATTCTCGCCGGATGGCCGCACCATTGCCTCGGCCGATAGCGAAGGCCATATGTGCCTGTGGGATGTCGCAACGCAACAACTTCGCGCCGAATTGACCGCTCAGACGCTGGCGAACATCAATTGCCTGGCGTGGACGCGGGACGGCCGCCACGTCGTGGCCGCAGGCAACCCGGGCGACGTGGCACTCGAATGGGACGTTGGCGCAGGCAACTCTCGTGTGATACCGCTGGGGCATGGCGACGAAGTCAACGCGCTGGCGCTGTCGCCGGACGACCTATATCTTGCCACCGGGTCGAGCGATGGGATGGTCCACGTTCACGATATCGCGCATGGTGACCTGTGCCTGGCGCACTTGCATCCCCGGCAATCGCACGTGACGTGCGTCGCCTTCTCGCCCGATGGGCAATTCCTGGCAACCGCCGGCGTGCATCGCTCCGTCAAAATCTGGAACGTCGATCGTTGGACTCCGGCTGCGACTTTCGAGGGCCAGGTCGACCGAATTGGCGCGGTCGCATTCTCGCCGCGCGAGCCCGTGCTGGCGTTCGGCGACCGAGGGGGCGTCATCCGCGAGTGGGACTGGGCCAGCAACCGTATCGTGCGAATCGTCGACAGTGGGCACGGTCGACTCATGTCGGCGGCGTACGCTCTGGCCATGCCCTACTTCGCCGCCAGCGCCAGGGACGGGTCATTGTGCATCTGGGACCAACGGCCGCAGGAGCAAGCAGTTGGCACACTCGCAGAGATGCACTGCGCTGTCGCCGAGTTCACGCGGGACAGCCGATACCTTGTGACCAGCGACGGCGGCCCTGGGATCTCTGTTTTCGACACGCAGAACCATTCGATTCGACGCAGTATTGAGCCTGACGAGACACTGGGCGGCGTGTTGGCAATCGTTCCCGTCGGTCGCAGCGACATCGGCATGTTATGGCAGCGCGGTTCGCGTGCCACGTTTCATCGAGGACCAGTCCGCGGGCCGAAAAAGAGCGTTGAACTGGCGAACCACTTTCCAATCGGCGACTTCACGGTGAGTACTGATGGCCGAGTCCTATTCTCGGGTCAACGCGCGGCGCCCGACCATATTCGATTCTGGGATCCCGACACGGGCCGTCCCGCAGGCATGACGCCGGACAGAAACGCGTCCGCGCATCAGTTGGTTTGCTCATCGCGCGGCGACTTGCTGGCGATCGGCGGCGACGGCGGCGTGCGTGTTTGGGACATCAAGCGAGAAATCTATTCGCATAAGCTGACGGCTCATGCGGGCCCGGTCGAGTGTGTTGCGTTTTCGCCGGATGACCGATTGTTGGCCGGCGGGGGACAGGATGGCCAGGTTTGTCTGTGGGATCTGCACAGCGGCGTGCAGTCGCCGTTGGTGCTCGGGCACGCCGCTCTGGTCAATTGCATTGCTTTCTGCCCGGACGAGCCGCTGTTGGTTACCGGCGACCTGGCTGGCAATGTGCGGGCATGGAGTCTGGCCAGCGGGGAAGAACTGTTTCAGTTGGCAAAGTTTCCAACTCCAGTTGTAACGGTCGCTTTCTCGCCCGACGGCCAATGGCTGGTGGCGAGTCATGTCCATCTGCATTCGAAAGAGTTGCGGAGCTGGCATGCGCCCGATTGAGCGCTGGCAGGAGGTGTCTGACAGCGAGGGTGGCGGCAAACCACCTCGGGCCCATGATCGGCGCGATCAGTCCTGGCGGCTGACGACCAACTCGGTCAGCGTGACCAGCACGTCGCGCGAGGGACTCTCGGGCAATGGGCGGGTCTCATCGCGGGCGGCCGTGGCGAACTGCTCGGCCTTGGCACGCGTGTAGGCGAGCGAGCCGCTCTCGTCCAGCCACGAGTGCAACCGTGTGCGCGCTGTGCGGTCGTGCGACGTCACCAGGGCAATTGCCTCGCGACGCTCACTCGGCGTGCATTGTTTGAGTAAATGGATCACCGGCAGCGTGGGCTTCTGCTTGTCGAGATCGGTGCCCAGGCTCTTGCCCATCGAATCCTCGTTGCCCACCAGGTCCAGCAAGTCGTCGGCGATCTGAAAGGCAATGCCCAGGTTGCGGCCGAAACGAGCCAGCGCTTCCTCGCGTTCGGCGGAAGCATCGGCGTAGTGGGCTCCCAAGCGGCAGCAGCAGGCGCACAACTCGGCCGTCTTGGCCTCGATGATGCTCAGGTACTCCGCCTCCGACAGCTCGAAATTGGAGCGGCTGCCGATCTGCCGCAGCTCGCCGGCGCAAACCGTGTTGGTCGCACGCCCGATGGTCTGGCAGGCGAACGTTGTTTCCAGCGAGCTAGCCAAGGCGAACGCATGCGTGAACAAGAAATCGCCGACCAGCACGCTGGCTTCGTTGTCGTTGCGGGCATTGATCGTCTCACGGTGACGGCGGATGCTAGCTTCGTCCAGCACGTCATCGTGTACGAGCGTGGCGGTATGGATCATTTCCACCACGGCCGACAGCACGATGTGGCTGGGCGCAATCTGGCCGGTTGCCTTGGCGGACAGAAGCACCAGCGCCGGCCGCAAGCGTTTGCCGCCCAGTCGGAACGCATGCTTCACCAGCGAATCGACGAAAGGGTCGTCGCTGGCCAACTCGCCGCGTAGTAAATCTTCAGCCGCGGCCAATTCCGTGGCTACCGGCGAATACAGCCGCTTCCAGGGGCGAGCCACTTCGTCCGTCTGTTTGATCGATTTCTCCTTGCGTAGGGTAGCTTTTTCGATTGTGCTTGGGCG
>JBBDYK010000024.1:0-9372 GCA_040901665.1 Pirellulales bacterium
TGAAACGAAGTGGCGAGGGATCGAGGCGATGTTGCCCACTCTGCAGTTGCTCGACCTCACTCCGTACGGGCGACAGGAGACGTGGGAGGACTCACCCGCCGGATGGCCGCAGGACCAGGCCGGGTCGTGGTGGCGGCGTGATGGCCGACCCATTGCTCAGTGGACGCGTACCGACGCAGCGGTCGAATAGAAGCGAGGTGCTGCGCTCGAACCCATATCCTGGGTTCCGGGGCTGTCGAACCAGCCTGTTAAAGTCGACCGGCAACGCACGCGGTTACAGTGTTGTTGTTGGTTCATCGCTCACTGCTCGCAGGCAGCCGGCCATTGAACCGATTGAAATTCTGGAGCATTCGTCGGTCATATCGACCGAGGCCGAATCTGGCGGCCTCGGCACCGACTTGCCGAGGAAACGACATCGTCACGCGAACCAAGCCAATGAACCCGGAGCCAGCTCTTGTGGAAATCCCAAGAAATCGTCGGTCGGCGCGTAGAACTCCTTGACTTCAGAGGGTTGGAGATTATGTTGAGTCTCCAGTAATCCTCCCAAGCCCCAAGAGCTTGCTACTGAAACGCCGTTCAACTGCGTTCCTCCCATCGTCGCTTTCGCGGTGAGAGGTTGCAGTCGAGCGGCGTTCTTTTTTTGGCCGGCGGGTGCCTCAATCCATCTCGGAGAACTGCACGATGGTTCGGACGGCCGCCGACAAGTTGCCTCAACACGTACTTTTTTGGGGGACTTCTCCCGGAGGCCGTATCGTGAAGCGTGTGCTTGGTTTTCTTGCGGCGCTGGCGATCGCCGCGCCGGCGTCGGCTCAGATCGTCGTCGATGGGACGATCGACGCGGAGTATGGCGCTGCCTTGGCGGTGCAGACCGTGCAAACGCAGTTTGGCAACTCGACCGGCGGGATCACTGGCGGCGGCGAACTGGACGCCGGCTACGCGGCGATTGCCGGCGGCCGGCTCTATGTCATGCTTACGGGCAACATCGAAAACAACCTCAACAAGGTAAGCGTGTTCATCGATTCCAAGGCCGGCGGTGAGAATGTCTTGTCGAACCTTCCGCAGTACGACACGAACAATGTAAGCCAGAACTTCGGTGGACTGACGTTCGACGCCGGTTTCACAGCCGACTACCATTTATTTGGCCGTTGGGACGGTGCTGATAATGTATTCGAAGTGGACATTGCCGATCGCGCCGGGGGCGGCAGCGCGTTGGTCGACGTCAACGGCGGCGTGGCGACGACAGGCGCCGGCACCGCTGTGCAGAGCGGCGTTGTCAACCCAGGAAACAATGGTTTGAACAACGTCGGCGATCGAGTACTGACTGGGTTTCTGACCAGCACGCTGGAGTTTGGATTCAACAATAACAACAGCGCCGGCGTCGTCGCCGGCACGGCTGCGGCGGATCAGACTGCAGCGGCGGCCGTGACGACAGGACTTGAGTTCTCCATCGCCCTGGCCGACATCGGCAATCCGGGCTTCGGCGACTTGATCAAGATCCACGCCGCCTACGGCAATGGCGACAACAACTTCCATTCCAACCAGGTCCTGGCGGGCCTGCCGACAGACATGATGAACGGCGTCGCCCTGGGCACGGGCAATCTGGGCGGCAATGGTAGCGCCGGATTCACCGGCACGCTGAGCGGCGTCAATTTCAGCAACTACGCCGGCGATCAGTTCTTCAGCATTCGGGTCCCCGTGCCCGAACCAGCTAGCGGAGTTCTTGCCGCCCTGGCAGGGCTGGCGCTGGCGGCGGCCGCTTGGCGCCGCGCTGCGGCATGATGGACGTTCGGCTTGCTTGATGGACACTGTGCTTTGACCGCGCCGGCGCGTCGTCGCTCGGCGGCGACGTCAACGTGGCCCATGCCGACTTTCTGATCGGGCAGCAGCAGGTTGCGCCGCCGCCAAGCATGTCGGGCGATGTGAATGACAACGGCGTCACCGACATCGACGACGACATCCTCATTCGCAACAACTGTGCGGCAATATCGAAAACCGCCGATATGACAGCGATGCGGGACTTTGAATTGCGAGGTGAGTTTTCTGGATTGACCCCTTGGTCCCGTTTCGATGCGTCGATGGAGGCCAAAATCGGCGATCAACAACTCCAGCAGCTCATCTGGGGCGCAAGGGGATTTGGGCGGTCGTCAAATCTTGAAGTCCGCGGGCGTTTTTGGCCTGCCCGCCTCCAGGGCGATAAATGGCCGGGCAATCGGACGCCAAAAATATCGGTTCCCAACCAATACAGGCTTGCTGGCCATGCATACTCAATGGCCGCCAAGTCTTCGGGCACTTATACTTCTACTTCAGGTGCTGGCAGACTTGCGCGCGATCGATTCTCGGTCGCAGGCTCGGGATGCGCAGCCCCGCGACCGTAGACCAAAATATCTTGCGTCCGATTTGGGTGTTGTTTTTCGCCTGAGAGAGGTGGGCACGTGGCGATCTCCAGTGACAACCGCGACGCACAGTCGGGCGACATTTCGCGTTCGATTGTCGGGGCTCGTGCCGGCTCGCAGGCGGCCTTGGGCAAATTGTTGCAGCACTACCGCGATTATCTCTTGCGGGTTGCTCGCGAAGAGCTCTCGGGCAAGCTAACGCCGAAAGTGGCGCAATCGGATCTGGTGCAGGAGACGTTCTTACAGGCAGCCCAGGATTTTGCGGGCTTCAATGGCGAGTCGGAATGGGAATTGCGCGGTTGGCTGCGACAGATTCTCTTGAATAATCTACGCGATGCCGAGAGGCGTTTTCGCGATACGGCCAAGCGATCGATCGACCGAGAGGTCTCGCTGCAGGAACACAGCGACCTGGCAAGGGATCTGAAGCGCAGCGATCCTTCGCCCAGTGCCGGATTAATGGCCGACGAAAACCGGTTGGCTGTGCATGCGGCACTGAATCGCTTGCCCGCCGACTATCGTCGTGCGATCGAGCTCCGCAGCCTCGAGGGCAGGCCGTTTGAGGAAGTTGGGCAGATCCTGGAGCGGACTCCGGCAGCGGCGCGAAAAACCTGGTTGCGGGCGATACTGAAGTTGGCCGAAGAACTGGCTCGCCATGATAAATGACATCAATGACATCGGAGAGATCGATGAGCGGCTGGCCGCTTGGATGATGTCGTACGAGCAAGGCGGTGCTCAGGACGAGACGATTGCGGATGCGGCCGACCTGGAAGATCAAGTTCCTGCCGAAGTACTGCCGCAACTCAGCCGAGTAAAATCCTGCCTCAATCGGCTGGCGGAGCTGCGCGAGTCGCTCTCCTTTCCTGACTTGCCGCCGGTCGCGTTTGGCGGTTCACGCTGCACGCTCGACGATGTTCGACGCGTTGCTCAATTTGAGATTCTCGAGACCTTAGGCGTCGGCGGATTTGGCATCGTTTACCGGGCCTGGGATCCGTTGACGCAACGCGAAGTGGCGCTCAAAGTGCCTCGACCGGAGGCGTTGGCCTCGGCTGAAATGCAGCGGCGCTTCGAGCAGGAAGCCCGCGCCGTCGCCAAGCTCGATCATCCCAATATTGTTCCCGTGCTCGAGGCGGGAACCGACGGGCAGGTACCGTACATCGCGTCGGTTTACTACCACGGAGTAACTCTGGCCGCCTGGCTTAAGGAGCAAACTCGGCCAATTTCCCCGCGGAGCGCGGCCGAACTGATTGCACGTCTTGCCGACGCGTTGAATCATGCGCATCTGCGCGGCGTCCTGCATCGTGACATCAAGCCCAGCAATGTGTTGTTGGTTCCGGCCGACGTTGCTACGTCGCCAACGATGCTAGCCCGGTTGCCACTCGCCGATTACGTCCCCAAGGTGACCGATTTCGGATTGGCGAAGCTGGCCGAGGGAGACAACGACCAAACGCGCACGGGCATCATGCTCGGCACGCTGTTGTACATGTCCCCCGAGCAGGCTGAAGGACGGGTGCGCGACATTGCGGAGCCGAGCGACGTTTATTCGCTGGGCGCCGTCCTTTATGAACTGCTCACCCGCCGCCCGCCGCTCTGCGGCGACAACGATCGCGGCACGCTGCACCAGATCCTGATGCAGGAGCC
The DNA here is from genome assembly GCA_040901665.1 of Pirellulales bacterium. GTDB lineage: Bacteria > Planctomycetota > Planctomycetia > Pirellulales > PALSA-1355 > JTS-RE94. The sequence continues at coordinate 4,032 of JBBDYK010000024.1, forward strand.
AGTGCCCCCGCGGCGCGAGGCAGCCGCTATTCCCAGGGATTTGGACGCGATTTGCCTGAAGTGCTTGGAGAAGCAGCCCTCCGCGCGCTACGCGACGGCACGGGAGTTGGCCGGCGACTTGGATCGGTTTTTAAGCGGTCAACCCACCAAAGTGCGGCCGCTGGGGCCGGTGCGACGGTTGACCAGGTGGGCGCGCCGGCGACCTGTGGTGGCGGCTTTGGCGACGATGCTTTGCGCCGCGCTATTGACGATTCTCGGGGGCTCATTTGTTTACAATAACCGGCTTCGCCATTCGTTGGCCGAGGCTTCGGCGCAGCGCGCCGTCGCCGAGCAGGCGGTGGAAGATACCAAGCTCACGCTGTATGCCGCCGACATGCAGCGTGCTCAGCAGGCTTGGCGCCACCACCACATCGCGCAAGTCGCCGCGTTTCTTGCCGCGCACGATCCGAAACCGGGCGAGCAAGATCGCCGCGAGTTCAGTTGGTATTACCTCCGTGGACTTTGCAACCAGGAACTTGCCGTCCTTGAAGGCCACGAGGGCGATGTTTTTTCAGTGGCGGCCTCACCCGATGGCAACCTTTGGGCGTCTGGAGGCAAAGATGCCACGGTGCGGCTGTGGGACGCGGCTACGCGAAAGTCGGTGGCAGTGCTGCGGGGCCACAGCGATGAGGTAACCGAAGTCGTCTTTTCCCCGAGCGGTGAGTTGCTGGCATCGGCCAGCGAAGATGGCACGATTCGCATGTGGACGATCAACGGTGACGGCGAACCGCGCACGATTGCGGCCCATACGGATCATGTGCTGTGCCTGGCTTTTTCGCCCGATGGCAAGCTGCTGGCGAGTGGCGGGCGCGACAATGCGGTGCGCGTTTGGAATGCGAGCACACTGGCGCTGTTTGCGGAACTGAAGCGTCGCGAGGAGCGTATCACGGGAGTGGCTTTCAGTCACTCGGGTAAAGTTCTCGTGGCAGTCGACGCTGATGACGCCATGCACGCTTGGAATACTGAGGACTGGCAGTTCAAGGACGATTGGGTCGTTTTTAAAGAGCAACACTTTGCGCTGGCTAGTTCACCCCGCGAAGACTTGATCGCTTGTGCCGGCCGACATCGAACGGTTCCGCTGAGGACCGTTGAGGGGGAATTGCCCAGTGAAAGTGGCGTCCTGCCCGAAGGGCATTTGGAGTGGATCCAAGCGTTGGCATTCTCGCCAATCGAGCGAGTGATCGCATCGGCCGACAAAGCCGGCGTAATTCAGTTGTGGAACATCGATACCCAGCAAAAGCACGTGGTGCTGGGTCATCTCGATCAAGTCTGGTCGCTGGCATGGTCGCCGGATGGCAAGGTGCTGGCCAGCGGTGGCGGCAACGGTCTCATTCGGTTGTGGGATAGCTCAACTCGCCCGGATGCGTCAGCCGTCTATCCGCTCCTTCCCAGAAAAGTACAAAAGGTCGGCTATTCGTCGGACGGCAAGCTTCTCGTGGCGTCGACCGAGGAAAGCAGCACCACATGGTTCGACGTCGAGCGGCGCGAAGTGCTGGAGACGTCGGATCGCGGTCACGATTTGTTCGACACGCTCACTCTCTCTCGGCATGGCGGCTTCATAGCAACGTATGTCGCGAATCGTGGGATCGGCGTCGCGGGCCTCCAGGGCGAGGAGCCGAGCTTCATCGCGAATCAGGCCGGCTTTCAACCAGACCACGCGGCTGCCCTGTCATGCGATGGTCGCCGCCTGGCCTGGGACAACGGAGCACAGTCGGTGACCATCTCTGACAAGGACTCCAATGAGCAAGCTACGTTCGATTGCGACTCCTCGATCAAAAGCATGACATTCTCGCCAGACAGCGTTCATCTGGCGATTGCGGCGGAACGGGGCTTGCTGGTGTGGAACTGCTCGACCAGAAAATTGTCGCTGGAGTTGCCCATGGCGCACTCCGTCGTCTTCTCGCCCGACGGCTCGCTGTTGGTCGCTCAACGAGGTGCCGACCTCTGTATTTACGACGCCAGCACCGGACAGTTGCAGCAGCGATTCGTCAATCGCCCGATTCGACTAAGGCGGATGGCCCTCAGCCCGGATAACGAGACCCTGGCAATTGTCAGCGGAACGGACAATCACGTGACATTGCTCGACGTGCGATCCGGGCAGGAGCTATTGAATCTACAGGTCGAGGCTCGCGAGCTCTGCGACGTGATCTTTTCACCGCAAGGAGACCGCCTGGCGGTCGGTGGCGCCGACGAAGACGGCAAAGGCCGGATTTGGGAATGGGCGATCGAGCGCTAGCAATTCCTGGTCGATTGCGGGGCGCCCCTATGGCTGGCAAGAGTCCCGCGATTAGCGAATTTGTGGCAGTTGCAAGGAATTGCCGTCCACTTTTCGGCGATTCCACGCCCTAGTGATTGTGGCGATGCCGGCATTGGCTTTTGTGGCCACTTTCACCCTGTTCCGCGCTCGCACTCTGGAGAGACGCTAATGAAACTCTGTGAACCCGCGCTGATGGCCTCGTTCTTGACAATCGCGTTCGGGCTCACCCCGACCGAGGTCTCAGCAGTACAAATCAGAGTCGATTTCACCTCACAGGTTACTTTCGTCCAGCACGCGCCGGTTATGGGGATCTCGCCCAGCGTCGGCGACCTCGCGACTGGTTTCTTTATCTACGACACCGCTGCAATTGACCAAAATGGCGGCGACCCAGGGCGAGGTATTTACCAAGGTGGGGCAATGAGTGTCACCATCGGCGGCACCACATTCACGAATAATTTTCCATCTTTGGCTGTTGTTTTAGATAGTGGGTCATCACTAAATGACTTATTTGTAGTGGCCGCCGGCACGGGCGCAGGTCAGCCAAATATCCTCGTGAATGGCAGTGTTTACCCAGGAGCACAGATTCTCTTTAGCTTCACGGAGCCGACGGGGGGGCTTTTGACAGATGCGCTTCCAAACCCATTCACGCCAACTTTAGAAATTAGCCAATTCAACCTGGTTGAGACTTCAGGCAATCGGGACATCCTTTTCGACAATTTGATATCACTCCAAACCAGCGTCGTCCCTGAGCCCTCTAGCTTCGTCCTCGCCGCGCTCGGCCTCATCGGCTTGGTTGTCTGGCGCCGGCGGAAGCGGTGAGCGGCGCTGCCGGCATTGGCTTTGGTGGCCACTTTCACCCTGTTCCGCGCTCGCACTCTGGAGAGACGCTAATGCTTGTAACCAAACGCTGGAATTCGGTCCTCATCGGGCTGGCTCTGCATTTCTCGTTAACTGCAGCTCCCGTCCACGCGGCGGTGACTTACACCTTCAGCGGCACGATCGACCTTTCAGAAGTAGCCGGGATTAACGCAGGAGATACGTTTTCCGGATCGTTCACTTATGACCTGGCAACGCCGACAAGTGGCGCTCCCTATGCTCTCCCGACGGGTTTCGGGCAAGATTATCAAAGCTCCGTCGCGACGCCGGCAAATGCACTCGAATTCCAAGTAAATGCATTTACGTTCTCGGCGCCGGCGCCGACCTTGCATTACACCGTGTACGATCAACTTCCCAATCCCGGCCTCTGGATTGACTTATTTTCGATGTCGTCGAATTTCACCACCCTCTTCTTCCAAAACGAAGACGGCACGGCCTTCAGCAGTACGGCATTGCCCGCTTCCGTGCCAAGTCTGAGCGCCTTTGACTACGCGAGGCTTTTTGGGTACGACGAGAACTTTAACTACTACCAAGGAACAATAACTGCGCTGACACCGCTTGCCGTACCCGAGCCGTCGAGCATTCTGCTGGCCGCGATCGGGTTGATGGGTCTGGTCGCTTTTGGCCGGCGACTCCGATAGTCTTCACTTCGGTTTCGGCTTCCGCTTGACCTTCTCGCACGCCTGGCAGTGCACGTAGATCGCCGGAGTGTGCGTTGCGGCGCTGACCCGCGTGTACAGCGCGTCATCGGCGGGGAAGCCCTCGTGGTGCATCCGGATTTCGAGCCTCCTGAGGCAATTCGCCATCGCCCACGGCTTGGCGACGAGCGCGTCGAGTTGGGCTTTGGTCAGGTCGTGGCTTTTCATCGTAAAAAAAGTTGCCTCAGAGAATTTCCGTCCCCTTTTCCGACGACTCGACGCCTTGGTGATTGTGGCAGTGTCGGCATGGGCTTGCTTTGCCTGTAGATTCCCGCCCCGCGTTCGAATTCAGGAGAGACGCTAATGAAGCGCACTTTTGCTTCGCCTATCCTCGTTTGCGCGATTTGTCTCTGCGCGCCGGTGGCAGCTTGGGCCACCACGATTCCCACGGTCCCGGTCGGCAACGCGGGCAATGGCAACGACCCGCTGACCGGCAATCTGTACGGTGGCGTCAGCTACGACTACCGCATCTGCACGACCGAAGTCACCAACGCCCAGTACGCCGACTTCCTCAACGCCAAGGCCGCCAGCGACCCGCTGGGACTCTACCATGCGAGTATGGGGTTCAGCGCCGGCGGGATCACGAAGAGCGGCGTCAGCGGCAGCTTTACCTACGCGCCCAAGACGAATATGGCCGACAAGCCGGTGAACTATGTGAGTTGGTACGATTCGATCCGTTTTGCCAACTGGCTCAATAACGGTCAGGGGACGGGCGACACGGAAGCCGGCGCGTACACGCTGTTGGGCGGCACGGCTACGCCCACGAATGGCCTGAGCATCACCCGCAACGGCGGCGCGACGTGGTTCCTGACCAGCGAAGACGAGTGGTACAAGACGGCCTATCATCAGCCCGCCGCGCAGGGGGGCGACAGTGACGACTACTGGCTTTATCCCACCGGCAGCAACAGCGTGCCCACGGTCGCCACGGCGGACAGCGTGGGCAACATCAGCAATCCTGGTTCTAACGTCGCCAACTATCTGTCTGGCGCGGATTGGAACAGCCAGGACGGCAACGTGACGACAGTCGGCAGTGCCGGCCCGTTGAGCGAGAGCTTCTACGACACGTCCGACCAAGGCGGCAACGTCTGGGAGTGGAACGAAGCCTTGATTGGCGGCTCGTTTCGGGGCTTGCGGGGTGGTGCGTACTTCAACCCCTCGAGCGACTTGCAGCAGTCCTCGGCCCGGTACAGCACCGGCAACCCGAGGCTCGAGGGCAGCGGTATCGGGTTCCGCGTGGCAACCGTCCCTGAGCCAAGTACGGCGGTGCTGGCGATCGTGGGGCTTGGGTTTGGGCTGCTGTGCATGTGGCGTCAACGTCGCGTGGCGGCGCGCCTGGCGCTCGTGGCACTTGCCGCGTGCCTGGCGGGTGTGAGTTCTGCCTCGGCCGTCACGATTCCAACCGTGCCAGTCGGCAACGTGGGCAATGCCGCCGACACAACGGTAATGGTCACGGACGGCACATCGGGCTATG
>JBBDYK010000025.1:0-9343 GCA_040901665.1 Pirellulales bacterium
CTGAACCAGATAGGCAGCATACCACCGTCACGACAACCAACACGCGCATCGCAAAGCTCCGAAACTCGATCGCAAGTCCTCTGTCGAGCAGCAACGTCTCATCTCGCCGCCCCGACTTTTTCGAGCTACGACCGTGACTACTCTATCGAATTGGGCCATCCGACAATAGACAGATGCGCTCGGAATCTATCACGGGACGATCTGGCCCATCGGGAAAACATGCAAACTGCAGAGCGCGATGCAAGCTGAGCCGGTCAGTGGATATTACGACGACAATCGAGGAATGCTATTGTTGCCGGAAATGGTGAATCGATCGCAGCGAGGAAGATGGCCGAGACGAAACTCGCGCCGAAGCAGGATCTGACTCGAACGCTGGCGATTCTTCTGGCCGTGTCGAGATTCGTGGCGGCACATACCACGTCGCGTTCGAACGTGACGTGGTCAGAGCGCAGCCCAGTCGTTCTATCGCGATCGAGAAGCAATTCGGCCGGGCGCTACATCCACCTGGCGTTGGGCTGAAAACAACCAACGATCCGATCGTACGCCGCCGGGCGATGTGGACGAGCGCCAGCGCAAGGCACTGGCGATCGACAAGGCACTGGCGATCGAACGGAGCCTGTCCGACATTCTGCAAATCCTCAGCCTCACCCTGGTCGAGAAAATCCCGCTGTTGGAGGCCCCCAACGACCAACATCGACCAATGCCAGAACCCGCTGATCCTAACCAATTGAAATTGTTCGACTTGTAGCCGAACCGTTGTGTTGTTCGACTTATAGCCGGACGGCAGTGGCGGATGACGTCAAGAAAGGTTGTCGTTCACGTTTCCTCCCGATCTCGCTCCTCCGTGGCAGCATGACATGACGTAACCGGAAAGGACCGACAAATGTTCCGAGTCCGCGACTGGGACGCGCCGCCCGTTGGTGTCGTTGCCGGTCGAGCGATTGTCGTCATCGTTCTCGTAGCCTCGACTGTCAGCATCGTGTCGTTGGCTCTCGTGGTGCGCGAGCACTATCTCTTGGGTGTGGTGAGCGGCGGCATACAGGATGGGGCGCTCCGGTCCCTGCGCCGGGAGGTGGCGCTGCAGATTCTGTTTGCCGTCATCATTGCTGGGACGCTGGTGGCCTGTGCCGTGGCGGTCAGTTGGCTTCGACGGCGCTACATGTCTGCCCATAGTGGCCAATACTTCGCGGATCGGACCCTTCCCAACGCGACAATCGCGTATTTGGTATCATGTCGAAAGGAGAACTTCTTTCTCGGCAAAATGGGGCACGGACGTCGAGTGCGGTGCCTGTCGAGTCGTTTACAATCCGATCAGGCACTCACGTGAATTCGAGCAAGGAATAGCTACCCCATGCAACTAACGACCCGAGACGTGACGGCATTCTTCAATGTTTCTGAATCAACGGTTCAACGCTGGATAAAGTCTCGAGGCTTCCCGGCCCATCGGGTCAACGGACAATTTCGGTATAGCCGCGCCGAGCTGCTCGAATGGGCGTCGGCGCAGCAAATCCAGGTTTCACCGAAACTCTTCAACAACTTGGACGAGGACGCTGCCGTGCCGGTCAGCCTGGCTGGCGCGATGGAGACGGGGGGCGTCCATCACGGCGTGGCCGATTCGACGAAAGAGAACGCGCTGCGCGCCATGGTCGAGTTGATGCCCGTGCCGGCGAATCTCGACCGGCAAACCCTCCTGAACCTGTTCCTCGCGCGGGAAGCGCTGGGGTCGACGGCGATGGGCGACGGAATCGCCATTCCGCACGTCCGCAGCCCACTGGTGTTGGGTGTCGAGCGTCCAAGCATTACGCTCTGTTTCTTGGAACGGCCGGTCGAGTTTGGCGCACTCGACGCCCGGCCGGTGGGAATTTTGTTTTCGATGATCTGTCCGACGGTGCGTTTCCACTTGCAGCTCCTAAGTCGGCTGGCGTTTGCCCTCCACAATGCGGACTTCCGACGTGCGGTGTTGCGGCACGCGCCGCAAGACGAGATTCTCGATCACGCGCGCCGAATTGACGCCAGCCTCGTTGCCAAGGCGCAAGTAGAAGAGAAGGGAATCTCCGACTAGCATGGCCGTGCTGCTGTGGTCCTTGAGCTTGCTGCTGCTGAGCGGCGTGGGCGCCGCTTTGTTGTCGCGGGCTCCGAAAGTCGCCAGTCTGGTCGGCGCCTTCGGTGCGGCGCTGGCCTGCGCGGTGGCCCTGCCATGCACGGTTCGCATCCTGAATAGCGGAGGTCGGCAATCGGAAAGCTTTGCCTGGGATTCGGTCCACGGGCCTTTCGTCATCGGGATCGATGCCCTGTCGGCATTTTTCTTGTTGCCGGTGCTCGCCCTTTCCTGCCTGGCGGCGATCTATGGCTTCGACTACCTGCGGTCCCACCGCCGCCAAGGAAATCTCGGCGGAGCATGGCTCTTCTACTGTCTCTTCGTGGCCGGGATGATCCTGGTGCTGTTGGCCCGGACCACCGTGCTCTTTCTGATCGCCTGGGAAGTGATGTCGCTCGCGGCCTTTGCGCTCGTCACGTTCGAACATGAAAAACAGGAAGTTCGACGGGCGGGATGGATTTATCTGGTTGCCGCACATCTCGGCGTCGCCGCGTTGCTGGCGGCTTTCTTGTTGCTGGGCGCTCGCGCGGGGAGCCTTGATTTCGCAGCGTTCGAACATTTGGACACGCTGACGCCGTCCTCGGCCAACCTGGTGTTTGTTCTCGCCCTGGTCGGGTTTGGAACGAAGGCCGGAATCGTCCCGCTGCACGTCTGGTTGCCGGAGGCACATCCGGCCGCGCCGTCCCACGTCTCGGCCTTGATGTCGGGCGTGATGATCAAAATGGGGATTTACGGGCTGCTGCGGTTCGCGTCGTTTCTCGGAGACCCGGCCGCCTGGTGGGGCGTGTGCTTGGCCGTGATGGGATTGTTGTCAGGGTTGGTCGGAATTTCGCTGGCCGTGTCGCAGCGCGATCTGAAGCGCGCCTTGGCCTATTCCAGCATCGAAAATATCGGTCTGATTGTCGTTGCCCTGGGACTTGGGCTGTGGGGAATGAGCCAGCATCAGATGAGCCTGGCCGTGCTCGGGTTGACCGCCGCGCTGCTGCACGTGTGGAACCACAGCGCCATGAAAGGGCTGCTGTTCTTGGCGGCCGGCAGCGTGCTCCACGGCACCGGTACCAAGGACGTCGAACGGCTAGGAGGCCTGATGAGGCGGCTTCCGTGGACCAGCGCCGCGATTCTCGTGGGTAGTGTCGCGATTTCGGCGTTGCCGCCGTTGAATGGATTTGTCAGCGAGTGGCTGATGTATTTGGGCCTGCTGAAGTGTGGGCTGACCGAGACGGGACTGAGCGGACTGGCCGCTCTAATGAGCGTGAGCATTTTGGCGATCATCGGAACCATGGCCGTGATTACGTTCGGACGCATCGTGGGCGTGGTGCTGTTGGGTACGCCGCGCAGCGATCAAGCCGAGCATGCGCACGAAGCGTCGCTGTGGATGCTGGGCCCGATGGCGGTCCTCGCCGCGGTGTGTATCGGTCTCGGCGTCGCGCCGCAGGTGGCTTGCCAGTTGATTGCCGGCGTCGTTCGCGAAGTCGGTGGCACGTCGGCGGCGTCCACCGATTTTGACTTGCTCGCCCAAGGCGTGCCGCTCGCGACCCTTGGATGGAGCAACGTGGGGCTGTGGATCGCGGTCTTGATGGTCTTTGCGCTGCTATCCGTCCGTGTCTTTCAACAGCGGGCCCAGGTCCCGACCTGGGGCTGCGGTTACCTGCGACCGACGCCACGCATGCAGTACACGTCCAGGTCGTTTGGGGAGCTCTTGGTGCAACTGCTGCCCCGGCCGTTGCGACCGCGCGTGCGGCTCGATCGCCCCGAGGGGTTGTTTCCGACTCGCAGCAAGTTTCAGGCCGAGTCCCCGGATCCGGTCAGTCGGAGTGTCTACGAACCGCTCTTTGCGCGACTGGCAAATGTGTGCGCACAACTGCGCGTCTTGCAACAGGGACAGGTCCACGTCTATCTGACGTACATCGTTTTGACCGTGGTCGTGGGGCTGTCGTGGTCCTGGGTGTGGAGGTGGGTACGATGAGTGAACAACTCGTGCTTGCCGCCATTGCCATCGTCGCGGTCAGCGGCGTGGTGGGCCTCGCGTTCTCGCGGAGCTCCGCAGCAGGGCAGTACGTTGCGACGGCGCTCGCTTCGGTCGGTTCGGTCGTCGGGATCGCCGGCCTCGTTGCCTTCTGGATGTTTTCCAGTAGCCGCCCCATCGACTATCCCTGGTCGGTTCCGGGCGGCGAGTTTGCCGTGGCCGTCGACGGGCTGTCGGCCATCTTTCTGCTGCCGGTGTTCCTGGTGTCGCTGCTGGGAAACATCTACGGGCTCGAATACTGGGCGCAGGCCGCGCATCCGGAGAACGGTCGCAAGCTCCGCTTGTTCTATGGACTCGTCACCGCCGGCATGGCGCTGTTGGTCGTCGCCCGGAATTCCCTGCTATTTCTGGTCGGGTGGGAAATTATGGCCCTCGCGGCGTTCTTTTTGGTCACGACGGAGGATCACGATCGGGAAGTCCGCGAGGCCGGCTGGGTCTACCTGGCTTGCACTCACACTGCCACGCTCTGCCTGTTTGCCCTCTTCGCGCTGCTCCGCTCGGCCGTCGGCTCGTTTTCGCTCACTTCGATACCCGCCGAAGCGGTCACTGGCACGTTCGAGACGGCCGTGTTCGCGTTGGCCGTGTTGGGATTTGGCTTGAAAGCCGGAGTCATGCCGCTGCACCTGTGGCTGCCCGGCGCACACGCCATGGCGCCCAGTCACGTCTCCGCGCTGATGTCGGGCGTGCTGATCAAGATGGGCATCTACGGCCTGGTCCGCGTGACCTCGCTCTTTCCGCATCCTCCGGTGGCGTGGGGCGCCGTGCTGCTGGGGCTGGGCATCGTCTCCGGTGTCTTGGGCGTGGCGTATGCACTGGGTCAACACGACCTCAAGCGCCTGTTGGCGTACCACAGCGTCGAGAACATCGGCATCATCGTGATGGGTCTCGGGCTGGCGCTGATGGGGCGATCGCTGAACCGTTACGATTGGATCGTGCTGGGGCTGTGCGGCGCGCTGCTCCACGTGTGGAACCATGCGTTGTTCAAGTCGCTGTTGTTTTTGAGCGCGGGCTCGGTCATCCACGCCACGCATACGCGGGAGATCGACCACTTGGGCGGACTTGCCAAGCGCATGCCTGCGACGGCCGGGCTGTTTCTGATCGGTGCGGTGGCCATTTGCGGATTGCCGCCGCTCAATGGATTTGTCAGCGAGTTCTTGCTCTTTTTGGGATTCTTTTCCACGTTTCTGAAATCCGCACAGCCAGCCTACGGCAGCATCGCCTTCGCGGCCACGACGCTGGCGCTGATCGGCGCTCTCGCCGTCGCCTGTTTCGTAAAAGTGTTCGCCACGGTCTTTTTGGGGACGGCGCGATCGACGCATTCGGACCAGGCACGCGAATCGACGTATGCGATGCTCGGGCCGATGGCCGTGCTGGCCGCGTGTTGCTTGACGATCGGACTGGCGCCGCAAGGCCTGCCCTTGGTCTTGGACCGCGGCGTCAACGCCTGGGCCCCGGAGATCGGCGCGCAATTGCCGCGGCTGGCCGAGGTCGCCCCTTTGTCGTCGCTGGGCGCGATGGCCGTGGCGCTCGTGGTCGCGATCCTCGTCGGCAGCGTCGCACTAGGCATTCGACTGCGCGCCACCGCCGTATCGGCAACCAATACCTGGAGCTGCGCGTACATGCAGCCGACTCCGCGGATGCAATATACGTCGTCGTCGTTCGCTCAAATGCTCGTGTCACTGTTGGCTCAGGTGCTCCTGCCGATCACCAATCGGCCCCGCATCAACACGCTCTTTCCTGCGTCAACTCGGTTTTCCAGCGAGGTGCCGGATGCGGTGCTGGATCGTGGTGTGCTGCCGGCGTTTCGACTCGCGGCTTGGCTGATGAGCCGCTTGCGCGTGCTCCAGCACGGCAGCATCCAGTTGTACTTGTTGTACGTGTTCGCAACGCTGCTGTGGCTGTTGCTTTGGAAATAAGGGGGCGTGAATCATGTCCGAAGTCTTGTCGTGGACGTTGCACGTAGCCGTGGCGCTGGTGGCCGCGCCGCTGCAATTGGGCATCATCAACAAGACCAAAGCCTGGTTTGCCGGGCGAATCGGGCCGCCCGTGCTCCAGCCGTATTACGACCTCATCAAGCTGGCCCAAAAGGATTCGGTGTTCAGCACCACGACGACCTGGGTCTTCCGCCTGGGGCCCGTCGTTTCGCTGGTGACCGCCCTCTTCGCGGTGCTGCTGATTCCGTTGGGCACGGCGAGTGCGCCGGTTTCGTTTACCGGCGATCTTGTCCTGCTGGCCTATCTGTTTGCGCTGGGCCGCTTTTTTACCGTCTCGGCAGCGCTCGACACGGGCTCCGCCTTCGAAGGAATGGGGGCGGCGCGGGAAGTCACCTTCGCCTGCTTTGCCGAGCCGGCCTTCTTTTTGGGAATGCTGGTGCTCGCCAAGTTGTCCGGCTCGCTGCGCTTGGTGGACATGCTCGGGACCTCCGCCACCTCGCATTGGGGTGTGGCCAGCGCTTCGTTGGTGCTCGTGTTGCTGAGCTGGTTCATTGTGCTCTTGGCCGAGAATTGTCGCATCCCGTTCGACGATCCCAATACGCACCTGGAACTGACCATGATTCACGAAGTCATGGTGCTCGACCACAGCGGCCCGGCGTTCGGCATGATTCTGTACGGGGCCGCGCTCAAGCTGTTCGTGTTCGCCGCGCTGATCGTGCGTCTGGTGCTGCCGACTTCTACCGGCATGCCGGCGCTCGATTGGGCGATTTTTCTGGCGGGAGTCGCGGCTGTGTCGCTGGCGGTCGGCGTCGTGGAGTCGGTCATGGCGCGCCTGCGCCTGGTGCACATTCCCACGCTATTGGTGGCCGCCTGTTTGCTCTCTGCGTTCGGTGTCATTTTGACGATGAGGTAACGGACATGGGCCAATTTGTTGACCTGATTGTCATCCTAGCGCTAGCCTTGAATTTCGTCGCCTTGGCGGTCAGCCGCGTGCGGACCTTGATTCACGCGGTTGCCGTGCAAGGCATCATCCTCGGTCTATTGCCGATCGTAATGCATGGGCCGGGGATCCATGAGATCCTGCTGAGCGTCGGCACGGTGCTCATCAAGGGGATCGTGATCCCCAATCTGCTGTTCCACGCGCTGCGCGAGGTGAACATCCAGCGCGAGATCAAGCCGCTGGTGAATTTCATCGCGTCGCTGGTGCTCGGCGCCATCGGCACCGGTCTGGCGATCATGTTCTCTGGGGCCCTGCCGCTGGCCGCCGAACATTCCGGTCTGCTGCTCGTACCCGCCTCGCTGGCGACCGTGCTCACGGGCTTTTTGATCCTAACGACGCGGCAAAAGGCCATCGTCTTGGTGCTCGGCTATTTGATTTTGGAAAACGGCATTTTCATGTTCGGCTTGTTGCTCTTGGAGGCGATGCCCGTGCTGGTCGAGGCCGGCGTGCTGCTCGACCTGTTCACGGCCGTCTTTGTCATGGGGATCATCATCCACCACATCAATCGAGCCTTTGATTCACTGAGCACCGAACATCTGGCGGAGTTGAAGGAATAAGACATGCTGCTTGCGATGCTGATACTGGTGCCGCTGGCCATGGCGGGAATCGCGCTCGTCGTGCCCTCCGACGCCTGGCGACCGTGGTTGTTGCCGCTGGCGGCGGCAATTCATTTGGGGCTGGTCGGCCTGGCCATCTTCGCGCCGGAGCTCGCGGGAAATACCCTCTCCTTGCGGCCGTGGTTCGAGCTCGACGCGCTGGGCAAGCTGTTCCTCGCCTACCTCAGCGTGTTGTTTCTGATCTGCATGCTCTACGCCCCCGGCTACCTGGCGCTGCGGGGCGAACGGTCGAACCGCGTGTTCTGCGCCAACCTGCTGGTGGCATTGTCGGCGATGACGCTCATGATCCTGTCACAGCACTTGGGACTGATGTGGGTCGCCATGGAAGCGACGACCCTGGCGACCGGGCCGCTGCTGTACTTCAACCACAATCCCAAAAGTTTGGAAGCCACGTGGAAGTACCTGCTGATTGGATCGGTGGGAATTGCACTCGCCCTGTTGGGCACGTTTTTTCTGGCCTATTCGGCGGTCCGTGTCGGACTCGAGTCGTCGCTATTTTTCCCCGAACTGGTGCTCGTGGCCGGCAAACTTTCTCCTTCCTGGCTGCGCGCGGCCTTTGTGTTGCTGTTTGTCGGGTACGGCACCAAGATGGGCCTGGCCCCGATGCACACGTGGAAGCCAGACGCCTACGGCGAGGCTCCGGGTCTCGTCGGCGCATTGCTTGCCGGTGGCGTCACGTCCTGCGCGTTTCTGGCCATCTTGCGCGTTTACCAGATTTGCAGCCTGAGCTCGGCGGCCGGCTCGGCCCGCGGCATGATGTGGGTGATTGGGCTGCTTTCCATGGCGGTGGCCGCCGTGTTCATGGTCCGACAGCGCGATTTCAAACGCATGCTCGCCTATTCCAGCGTGGAACACATGGGAATTCTCGTCCTCGGCGTAGCGATCGGTGGGATCGGAGTCTACGGCGCGCTGCTGCATCTGATTAACAATGGCCTGACCAAGTCGGTGCTGTTTCTCTCGGCGGGCAACATCCACCGGGCCTATGGCAGCAAGTCCATCGACAAGGTACACGGCGCCATCGGCCTGCTGCCGCTATCGGGGACCCTGTTCTTGGCGGGTTGGTTGGCAATCACCGGTTCTCCACCCTTCGGACCGTTCTTAAGCGAATTCACGATCGTCAACGCGGCGTTCAGCACCGGCCAGTATCCGACCGCCGGGCTGTTCCTCGTCTTGCTGGCCGCCATCTTCATCGGCATGGGGACCACCGTCTTGGCCGTCGTTCAGGGCCCTTCGCCGGAACTCGCGTCGCCGGACGTGTCGGGAGACGCCAAGTTTCGCGACGGGATGCGGACCGGGCTGCCCATCATCCTCGCCATGGCGCTGGTTCTGCTCTTGGGACTCTATATTCCGCCGCAGCTAGACACGATGATCCGCGATGCGGCGGCGATGCTGGAGGTGGCGAAGTGAGCGAAAAAAGATCACTTGTACGCATGCACAACGCTTCCGCGACGGAACTCGGTCGAGTCCCAACGCTCCCGTTCCCGAAATTTCGGGAAGCGATTCTCAACGGCGTGACCAATGGCATGCGCGTGGCCGCCTTGTTCGGCGAGGCCGGAGAATCGAGCTCTCAGGTGCGCCTGTTCGTCGCCTTGGCCGATAGCGTCCACGGCCAGTTGCAGCTTGCGCAGACGCTCGTCGAGGACGACCGATTCGACTCGCTGACGCCGG
>JBBDYK010000026.1:0-506 GCA_040901665.1 Pirellulales bacterium
CTTGCTTGACGCCCAGACCGCCGCCGTGCACCAACTGAGCCATGGCCCGATGCCGGGCTTCCAGATGCGACGCCAACACGCTGCGCGCGATCGGCTCGGCATGGTTCGTCTTCTTGCGACGGTCCGACGCCACTAGCACCGCCGACCACACGCGGGTCAGAATTTCGCTGGCGAAGATCTCGTCCAGAGCCGCGCGAATCTCCACCCAACTCTCGAAATCCGCCTCCGCTTGTTCGGACGACAATCTGGAGTAAACCTTCAGCGTGCGCGTCCAATTCTCGAAACGAAATTTCGAGGTCGACCAGTACTGTTCCAGCGGCGCCGCACTGGGCTGGTGCGGACCGCAAATCAACAACGGGCCATGAAGGGCCACCAGACCGGCGACGTCGACAAGTTCGCGCGCGTGCATAGGCAAAGTAATGTTGAAAACGGCCCCGGATCGGGGGCAAGCGAGATGGGAAACCAGCCGACGTGGCCACGCGAGTAGTGAAAGGAGTTGGCGGCCA
>JBBDYK010000026.1:516-9310 GCA_040901665.1 Pirellulales bacterium
CAGGGCCCGAGGGGACCAGGGCCCTGGCCGCCAGAGAAAACTGGGCGTCGCGTGCCTGGAAGAAGGCAGAGCAAACAGGATGCCGAGCATCCGCCCAGTATCGCGAGGCAGGCACTAACCGCAGTCAGAGCCGGCTATTACGCAGGAAAACGTCCGCCTGCGTGCTTCGCGCAATGCGATCGTCTTGTTGCGTTTTTGCAACGGCCACGAAAAAAAACCGCCACCAAGCAGTTGCTCTGGGGCGGTTTCTTGGGTCGTGAATCGACGCGCCCGAACGCGCATCGACGGCTGGGCGCCGTGTGCCGACCCTATTGAGCTTCAGGATTAGCGATCTCGATCAGCATCGTCTCCAGGCATGGCTTAGTGTCGCTGGATCCGATCACGGCGTCGTACATGTGCAGCCCCGGACCGACGACGCCCTTGTCGTTGGTGTAGAAATCATCGCGGCAACCGTGCGCCCGGCAGGTGGTCAAGTACTGCACGTGCCCATCCTCGAACAACACGTTTTGGCCGCACCCGCCGTGATTGGCCGAATGGTACGGGGGCTTTGCACTGGGAGAATCGGCCATGACGGCAAAGCGCGCGCGATGCAGGTTGCGCGGCGAGAAGTAGCGGCCGTCTTGCACATAACCCAGGTTGAAGCCGTAGCTGCCACCCATGCGGCGATGGAGCACGGGCAACTGCTCGTCGCTGGCGGATTCCAATTCCGCCGCCGTAGGAATCTCGAACACCGCTGCTTCGTCGGCCAGCGATGAAGCGGGGCAAACCACGATCCCCTTGCCCTCGAGAAAGCCCAAGTCACGCAACCTGACGGCCACCACTCCGGCGGCCGAACAGCGGCCTTCCAGCGGCACGTTGGGGAAAAAGCCCCGGTGAATATTGGCGTAGTTGTTCAGCGCCATGCCGAAACTGCGCAGGTTGTTTTGGCACTGCGTCACGCGGGCGGCAAAGCGGCTTTGGCTCATGGCCGGAAAAAACAGCAGCGACGCCGCCAGAAAGATGCCAGCCGCCACCACCATGTCGGCCATCGACCATTGTCGGGCCACCGTCGCGGGCGGCTGCGCCAAGGACACGCGCCCGGCACGCAGCGCCACGAACACGCAGGTGCGATCGGCGAGTCCGGCCGGAGGTTCGAAAAACTCTCGATCTGCCGTCAACGGCAGCAGGCTGCGCGACAGCACTTCCAATTCGCGCTTGAGCCCGGAGTCCCGATTCAGTTGCGCCTGAACCTGCTCGTGCTCGGCCGGCTCCAAAGCATCGAGCAAGTAACCGATGAGTTGCTCTCGCATTTTAGAAATCACTTCAGTTCGACGGTTGATAGGCTACGGTTGGGAGTTCGACTCACGCTGGATCCACGCCTCGTTAAGCTTGAGGATCGCGGAGTGCAATCGACTTTTCACGGTTCCCACCGGGATATTCAATATGTCGGCCGCCTCGCGATACTTCAGTCCCTGGTAGTACACCAGATTCACGGCGTCGCGCAGGCCCTCTGGCAATTCGTCCACGGCCTCACGGATCCACTCGCCTTGTTGAGCCGCCTCGACGCTATCCTCGGGATTGGGCTCTTTGCTCTCCAGCAGGCTCATCAGCGATCCCAGCTCGTCGTTCTCCTGGTGGCGGGTGTTTCGATCCAGGCTGACGCTCTTATGCCGCTTGTTGCGGCGCTGCGCGTCGATCGCCTGGTTGGTTGCTACGGTGTATAGCCACGGCCGGAACTTCCGGCCCTCGTCAAACTGGTCGCATTTCAGGTGAACCTGCAAGAATGCCGCCTGAAAGGTGTCTTCGGCCAATGCGGCATCACCCAAATAGCGTCGCAGGTAGCTGTAGAGTTCCCGCTCATAGCGGTGCACTAGCTCCTCGAATGCCAGCCGATCAGCACGATCGCGGTAGGCCGACAGCAATTCCTCGTCGGACATGCTTGCCCGATCAGGACTTGCGGCCGGTACTGGCGGATGTCGCGTGGCCTTGTTCATTGGACATTACGGGCCGCTGGGCGGACGAGTTCACTGGCCGGGTATGAAAATATCGCTGCGAGGCAAATCCCACCGAGGCTTGCCCAGACCCAACGCATTGTAACAGACACCCGACCCGGCCACCCGCCCCGGTCTCGACCTCGGGAGTCGGCTTTTCTCGCGTCTCAACCTACTCTACACCACCGCGTTAGGTCGCTCTGCACAAGTTTGGACAATTCGTTATAATCGCGCCGCTCGCCGAACGCATCCCCGCAGCGGGCTTTCGGATACGCACCCAAGGCTGTGTCATCGAGCACGTTCGAACTACGGGATATTCGACGAAACGGCGACAACTTTCCCCGGCCCTATTGAACCGAGAAACGCCCAGCCGTCGCAACCTCAACCCGCCGGCCCGGCCAGCCATATCGCAATACGCCACTGGAAGGAGACGTGATGAATCAGCACAGGACGCAACGCACCGCCGCCCGCGCGGCCTTTACGTACACCCTCGCAGCCGTGGCTGGGTCGGCCATTGCCGCCGCTACCGGCCGAGCCGACGACTTCAGCAACTACGGCCAGGCTCGTGATTTCCTGGCCGCGCATACCTCCGTCGTGGAGCTCACCGGCGAAGACGGCGAGCGGGTCGCCATTTGTCCGGAATACCAAGGCCGGGTCATGACGTCGACCACCGGCGATCTGCAAGGCAGCAGCCTGGGCTGGATCAACAAGGCCTTTATCTCCAAGGGCGAGCCCGACAAGCACTTCAACAACTACGGCGGCGAAGACCGGTTGTGGCTGGGACCCGAAGGCGGACCATTCAGCCTGTGGTTTGCGCCGGGCGCCGAGCAAGACCTCGTCAACTGGATCACGCCACCGGCGCTCAACGATGGAGCCTTCAAAGTCGTTTCGTCGAAGGAAGAGCCGTATTACCGCATGACGCGCGAAATGAAGTTCGGCAACGCGGCCAAGACGCAGTTCCACCTGGAGGTCACTCGCGAGATCCGCCTGCAAAAGGTGCATCACTTCGCCGAAGCGTTCGGCGCCGACGCCCAGAGCGCATTAGCGGCCGGCCGTCTGAAGCTGGTGGGCTTCCAGACGAACAACACCATTACCAATCGCGGCGCCGCCATGACTCGCGAGAAAGGACTGGTTTCGATCTGGAGTCTGGGCCAGTTTCCCGCTGGTGCGCGCACGCTCGTGATCGTGCCCTACGTTGCGGGCGATGAGGCCAAGCTGGGACCGGTCGTCAACTCCGACTACTTTGGCACCATCCCCAACGACCGCCTGCGGGTCAATCCGCAAGCCGCATGGTTCCTGGCCGACGGTCGCTATCGCTCGAAGATCGGCATCTCGCAGTCCCGCGTCAAACCGATGGCCGGCGCCTTGGACATGGCCGGCGGCGTGTTGACGCTGGTGCACTTCTCCGCGCCGTCCGAACCGAGCGAGTTCTCCTATGCCAACAACCAGTGGGGGCGACAGGCGGAGCCGTATCGCGGCGACGTGTTCAATAGCTATAACGACGGCCCGCCGGAGACGGGCGGACCCGCGCTGGGCGGATTCTTCGAACTCGAATCGCTGTCGCCCGCGGCCCAGTTGCCCACCGGCAAGTCGATCTCCCACACGCAGACCACGTTTCACATCGTGGGCGATGCGCTGGCGCTGGCGCGCGTGGCCAAGGCCGCGTTGGGGGTCGACGTCAAGGTGAACGACGTGGCGGGCACGTCGAAATAATCACCCGGTGAGCAACATGACTCTGGCGTGCGAAAACTCGCGGCTGGCGCGCGTGCTCGAGCCCGAGGCGATGGACACGCTCGCTGACGCGCGCGATTACGACACGATGGATCACGCCGATGTGAACCGTCGCTTCGTCGACGATTTTCTCGCGGCCTCGGCCGCGGCCGGCGTTGAACCGAATGCCGAAGTGCTCGACTTGGGCACGGGCACGGCACAAATCCCCATCGAGTTGTGCCGGCGTATTCCCGCCGCGCGCGTCGTCGCCATCGACCTCGCCCGACACATGCTCGCCGTCGCGAGCGACAACGTCCGCCACGCCGGATTGACGGATCGCATTCGACTGGAGCTTGTCGACGCCAAGACGCTGCCGTATGCCGATGGCCGCTTCCGGGCGATCATGTCCAATAGCATCGCGCACCACATTCCGCAGCCGCGGTCTGCGTTGGCGGAAGCGGTGCGTGTCGTCGCACCCGGTGCGCTCCTCTTCGTGCGCGATCTGGCGCGGCCCCTCGACGATGCGGAAGTGTCGCGCCTGGTCGCTGCCTACGCGGGGAATTGCCACGCCCACCAACGCCAATTGTTCGAGGACTCGCTGCGCGCGGCGCTCTCGGTCGGAGAGCTGCGGTCATTGGTGGTCGAGCTAGGGTTCGAGCCGTCGACCGTCAGCGCCACCAGCGACCGCCATTGGACGTGGAGTGCCGTGAGCGGTTCAAAGCAAGGCGATCCGCGCTAAACCGGAAGTCTCTCGGGCCGCGGCAATCGGTAC
The DNA here is from genome assembly GCA_040901665.1 of Pirellulales bacterium. Classification (GTDB taxonomy): domain Bacteria; phylum Planctomycetota; class Planctomycetia; order Pirellulales; family PALSA-1355; genus JTS-RE94. The sequence continues at coordinate 4,969 of JBBDYK010000026.1, forward strand.
ACCTGAACCAGTGCTCGCGTAACGGGCGCGGCCGCCGCCGTGTTTAGTGCTTGCGTACCTTCACCGTCGCGGCACGGCTGAGGGCGTTCCACGCGGCGAAGACGAACATGCTGCCGGCGACGCCGATCAAGGTCACAACCAGGCTCTGCGCATCGAACCCGGGCAGGCTGTCCAGCGCGATGCCGCCGTTGGTCGAAACGGAGCCAGCGCTGGAATGCGTGGCGTGGCTGGAATCGGTCGAAAGGCCGCTGGCAGTTCGCATGGATCCTCTCCTCAACGCATGTGTCGTTCCGAGCACCAGAGCCCTGAGTATCGTTCAATGCCCAGCGGCGTGCAACGGCCGGGGCAGATTTCCAGCGGAAAATGTCAGCCATGCTACCGCGGCAACAGCGCGTCGCGCGACGCACCGCGGCGGTGGGGGTTGGACGGCGAGTCGCCTCGGTCGCGCCTACACGCCGTGCTCTTGGCATGCCGATCGCTGCGAGCCATGATGGTCGCCGGGGATCCGGTCCGAAAGTGCAAGCAGTCGCTGGAGCGCGCGGTGGAAATCGACGGCACGCGAATCGAGGACACCTTTGCCGAGGCGTTCCGCATGCGGTTCGTGCGGCTGCTGGTCACGGCCACCGATGAACACTGGCTCGACGCCGGCCTGCGCGAATTTACCGGCTATAGCTCTTCGATCATCTCCTGCGACAGTGAAACGGGCGTGGAGCGGCTGCTGGCGGTCGACGAAACGCCCGACGGACGGCCGGGCGCCGCGGTACTGGTGTTTGGCTTCTCGGCCGAGACGCTCGCGAAGGTCGTGCCCAATCGGGTGGGCCAGTGCTTGATGACCTGTCCCACCACGGCCGTTTTCGACGGCCTGACGCACGGTGAGAAACGCATCCCCCTGGGGAAGACGATCCGCTACTTCGGCGATGGCTTTCAAAAGAGCAAGCTCGTTGCCGGACGGCGCTACTGGCGGATTCCGGTCATGGACGGCGAGTTCTTGATCGAGAGCATGGTCCACGTCGACAAAGGCATCGGCGGCGGCAACTTGATTCTGCAAGCAGAAACGCCAGCCGTGGCGCTGGCTGCGGCCCGTCAGGCCGTGGCGGCCATGGAACGATTGCCCGGCGTCATCACGCCGTTTCCCGGCGGTGTGGCCCGCAGTGGCAGCAAGGTGGGCTCACGCTACAAAGCACTCAAAGCCTCAACCGCCGAGGCCTATTGCCCTAGCTTGCGCGGCCGCCCCGACGTCGCGACGAAGCTGGCGGCCGGCGCCAATGCGGCCTACGAGATCGTGATCGATGGCATCGACGAGCCAAGTATCGCAGCGGCGATGTCGGCCGGAATGCGCGCCGCCGCCGGTCCCGGCGTGGTGGTGATCTCTGCGGGCAACTACGGCGGCAAGCTCGGCAAGTTTCACTTTCACCTGCGGCAACTGATCGGCTGATTCGATCAGCGGCAATCACCCCAACAGCTCCACGATCGGCTCCCCTTCGGCCAGTTTCAGCGGCCGACCGGCCGGCGAGACGAGTTCTTTGGCGGGATCGATGCCCAGCGCCGCCAGCAATGTGGCGTGTACGTCGGCCACTTGCTTGGGGTTTTCGACCTGGCGGGAGCCCTCCGGATCGGTCTGGCCGATGGCCTGACCGCCACGAATGCGACCGCCGGACAGCGCCATGCTATAGCCTTGCGTCCAATGGTCGCGGCCGCCGAGACGGTTGATCGCCGGCGTCCGCCCAAACTCGCCGGCCACCAGCACCAAGGTGCGCTGCCAGAGGTCGTGCTCTCGAAGATCCGTAAGCAACGCAGCCCAGGCAGGGTCCAGAGTCTGCTTGAGCCTAGTATGGATCTCGTGGTTATTGGCGTGGCTGTCCCAACCGGCCAACGTCACTTCGACACACCGCACGCCAACTTCCACCAGTCGACGGGCCGCCAGACAGCCGCGGCCGAACGGGGTGTCGCCATAGGCGGCGCGGCGGGCCGCACTTTCACGCGACAGGTCGAACGCCGACAATTGCTCGGAGGTCATCATACGCCGGGCATCGCGCAGCGTTTCGCGGTGCAGCGTGGCCGCGACGGTCGATTCTCGGCCTTGCGCAAAACTTTGCTCGAGCACTTCCAGATCCGCAAGTCGCTGGCGAAATCGCGGCTCGGACACCCGGGCCGACACGTCCGCCACTTTGTGGGCCGGATCGTCCGCCTTGAAGGCGTCAAAAGCATCGCCCAGAAAGCCGCCGCGGGGAGGCCATTGTCCCGGCAGGATAGCGATGTACCGCGGTATTTCAGTAGCCCCCAGCGGCAACTCGTGACAACAGATAGCGCCGATCGATGGATGAACGGCGGTCGGATCGGGGCGATAGCCTGTCTTGGCCAGATAGGTGCCCCGCTCGTGGTCGCCTTCCTTGCTCACTAACGATCGCACCAGCGCGATCGAATCCATCTGCTCTGCCACTTGGTCGAGTCCTTCGGCCAATTGAATTCCCCGCGCCGCCGTGCCAATCGCGCGCGTGCCGCCGGCAACCTTTTTGTCCGGGTGCGGGTCAAGCGTTTCCAACTGGCTTGGACCGCCGGCCAGCCAGAGCACGATCAACGCTTGCGCGGGCTGCGGCTCGCCGCGAATCGCAACCGTCGTATCGTCATCTCCCAGCAGCCGCGCGATCGACGTCAGCCAGGCGGCTCCACCCAGTCCGCCAAACTTTAAGAGCGCGCGGCGATGCAGCAGCGCGCGCGCCAAGTCATCGTCATGCCGCTGATCGTGTCGCATGGCTAGTGGTTCCAGGAGAACTCGGTAGTGTTCAACAGCGTCCACACCACATCGCCCAGCAGTGCGCGCCGCTCGGCGCCCGTTGCGCCCTCCAACCGTGTGATGAAGTGACGCCGCTCTCGTTCGTTGGGACGACGCGATAACACGGTCAGCATGGCCGTCTCGACCGCCGTGGCGTCATCGGGCGCGAGTGCCGCGATCCGCGTGGCGGCGTTACCCACCAGGTCGTTTTTCGTTTTGTCGAAGACAATGCCGCCGTTCATCATCAGCAAGCGCTGCGGAATGGTGCCGCCGTGGTCCGCGAACTCCTCGGCGCCGCCGTCGCCATACCGCTTGATGAACTCGTTCTGGCCGATGGTGCGCGCCAATCGCACCACGATGTGCGAGCTGGAGTCGACCGTCGTCAGCGACGCCGATTGCAGCAACGCGCCGACCACTTGCTCGGGCCGCAAGCGCGTCAAGGGAAACACCGCCCAGGCCGCTTCGTGCGCGGAGCTTTCCGCCGCGGTGCTCGCCCCCGCCGAACCGTCCGGCGTCACGCGACTATCGAGTTGAAAAACCTCGGTCGAGGCGATCACTTCCAGCAACCGCCGAAAATCGTAGCCGTGTTGCACGAAGTCGTCGGCCAAGATGTCGATCGCCGGTATCTCTTGAACGTCGTTGGGTAGATTGTCGATCGGCTCGACCAGCGGCCGGCCGAACAGCAGGGCCCAGGCGCGATTCACCGCCTCGCGGGCAAAACGGCGATTTGCCGGATGCGTGACCCAGGCTGCCAGTCGCTGGCGCTGCGTGCCTTGCGCCGGAATCAGCTCCGGTTGATATGGCACGCGGCAGGCAATCGTTTCACTGGCGCCGGTCTCGCGATTCTCGACCTGATATTCGCCCTGCCCATCGGCAATGCCGCGTAAACTGCGGCGAGTCTGGCCAAAATATGCCGCCAGACTTTGAAAGTCGCTTTGTTTCCACGAATCGAACGGGTGATCGTGACACACCGCGCAATCGATGCGCACGCCCAGGAACGCGCGACCCACTCGCGCCGCCAATTGATTCGGATCGGGGCCACTTTCGCCCTCGGGCGGAATGGTCACGGTCACGAAGTTCGTGGCCGGCGTATCCGTCCACAGACCGCTATCGGCGATGAGATGTTGAGCGATCTGGTCGTAAGGCACGTTGTCGGCGATTTGGTCGGATAGCCAGGAGACAAATCTGCGGCGACGAAACAGCAGGAATGGCCCATCATCGGTCCCGACGTAGGCCCGCGCCAAACGCTCGGCGACGAAGTCGGCATAGCGCCGGTCGGAAAGCGTTCCGCGCAGCCAGCGGAGCGTGCGCTCGCCCTGCGGCCAGGCCTCGAATTGTCGAATTTCTTCCAGCGAAGGAATCGTGCCGGTGAGTCCCAGCGAAATGCGACGGGCGATCGCAAGTTCGTCGGCCGGCGCCGCGGGGGTAACTCCAGCGGCGCGCCACGCTGCTCGGAACGCTTCATTGACCCGCGCCACGGTGGGCAGGATGGACGGCGCATCGAACGGCGGCCGCGCGCGGGGCTCGTGCGCACCCCAGGGAACGACCGACATCGCCACTGTGGCCACA
>JBBDYK010000027.1:0-9294 GCA_040901665.1 Pirellulales bacterium
GTCGTGCCCGCGCGGTCCTCGATAAAACCCCATCTGATTGAGACACTACACTCGCGCCCATGGCAGCGTCGTTGCGCGGCATGCCCCCCCGAATGACTCACCCCCTCCCTAGCTCGCACGGGGAGTGACACACAGTTGTCACAAGCCGCGCGCCGCGCATTGGCGCACGTCGTTTTAATAACGATAAGAGCCTGCATGTACGCAACGCTTCTCCACACGCGCGCGCCAAAAAGGGACAAGCTGATGAGCACCGAATCCCCTGGCAATTGGTCGCAGCTCGACTTGCACCGCCTGGTGGGTGAGGCCTTCCGGCATCCGATCGTTACCGAAGAAACGCGCATCGTGTGCGAGAATGACGTCATCCGCATCGAGCAAAACCGCGTGCGCAATATGGCACTGGAAGAAGCGGGCGACGCCATCCGCGCCGTGGGCGCGAGCGATTCATGTTACGAGGCGGTCGTGGTGCCCGAGCTGGTCGACGGCCGACTGTTGCTGGTGGGCCGCTATCGCTACGCGACCGACCGTTGGTCGGTCGAATTCCCGCGATTCGCCGCGCAAAGCAGCGACGAAGGCTGGAAGCACACGGCCGAAGTGATCCTGTCGCGAGACTACGGGCTGGCCTCGGCGAAGATGTCGCTCTTGGGCGCATTCCACGCCGATGCGGCCACCCTGGCGGTCAACACGATCGTCGTTCTGGCCGCAGGCTGCACGCAACAGAAGCCGCTGGCGTTCGATCCGCGCGTGCTGGTTGCCGGCACGGTCGGCGCCGGGCCTGACGAATTGAGCCACATGCTGCGCCAGGGGGAGATTACCTGTGGAGTGAGCCTGGCGGCGCTGGCGCTGTATGAAGTTCATAAGCGGCGGTAGTTACCGAAGGCAAGCTCCCATCGCGAACCCAATCACGCGTTGAATTGTCTTTGGTTCGCGGCGTATACTAGCGGTTTGCCTGCTGCGGGGGCCGCCCGGGCGGGAATCTCTTTTTTCGTGCGTGGGGAGAACTAGCGCGTGTTCGACACGATTGCCATCGCTGGCGCGACCGGCGCCGTAGGGACGATCATCTGCCAGATGCTGGCCCAGCGGAAGTTTCCGTTCAAGCACATCAAGTTCCTGGCGTCGGGGCGGTCGGCCGGCAAGCCGATTCAGTTCGCTGGACGCGAGTATACGGTCGAGGAATTGACGCCAGAGGCATTCGCCGGCGTCGACCTGGTGATTGGCAGCACGCCGGACGAGGTGGCGCGCGACTTTGCCCCTTGGGCCGTCGAGCGCGGCGCGATTGTGGTCGACGAGAGCGGCTATTGGCGGATGGATCCCAAGGTGCCGCTGGTCGTGCCGGAAGTGAATCCGAACGCAGTCGAGAAGCATCAGGGCATCATCGCCAGTCCCAACTGCTCGACCACGCAGATGGTGGTGGCCATGAAGCCGATTCACGACGCGGCGCGAATCCGCCGCGTGGTGGTCAGCACCTATCAAGCCACCAGCGGCATGGGCCTGGCCGGCAGCCAGGAGCTGGACGCGGCCACGCGCTCGGCCGTGGCCGGCCAGCCATTCACGCCCACCGCATTTGCGCACGCCATCGCCTTCAATCTGATTCCGCAAATCGGCTCGCACAAGGAACAGGGTTACACGTCGGAAGAGATGAAGATGGTCTACGAGACCCGCAAGATCTTCGGCGACGAATCGATCCAGATTTGCCCCACCTGCGTGCGCGTGCCGGTGACGAATTGTCACAGTGAAAGCATTCTGTTGGAGACCGAAAAGAAGCTGTCGATCGACGAGGCGCGCAAGTTATGGTCGGCAATGCCGGGTGTGGTCGTCGTCGACGATCTGGCCGCCAAGAGCTATCCGATGCCGAGCAACTGCGACGGGCGGGACGAAGTGTTCATCGGTCGCATCCGCGAGGACATTTCCAGCCCCAACGGTCTGGCGTTCTGGTGTGTCAGCGACAACCTGCGCAAAGGGGCCGCGACCAACGCCGTGCAGATCGCCGAATTGTTGACCCGCAATCGCGCCGCCGCCCGGGGCAGGGGAGCGGCGGTCGCCAGCCGCTAACACGGCGCGGGCGCGTTTCGAGGTCGTCGATGCGCTGGTTCAAGCTCACGCTCGCTTATGACGGCACCAATTATTGCGGCTGGCAAGTGCAGCCAGGGCGGATCACACTGCAAGAAACGCTGGAAGCGGCGTTGACCAGCATCACCGGCCAGCCGATTCGCGTGACCGCCAGCGGCCGGACCGACGCCGGCGTCCACGCGCTGGGCCAGGTCGTCGGCTTTGCCAGCGAAACGCACTTGGAACCGGCGGTGCTGCAAAAAGCGCTCAACGGCACGTTGCCGCTGGACATGGCGGTGGTGAGCGCGGAAATAGCGCACCAGGGGTTTCACGCCACGCACGACGCAAAACGCAAGACGTATCGCTACACGATCGACGACGGGCCCGTGCGCGACGTGTTCGCCCGGCATTACGCCTGGCAGCATCGCTCGCCGCTGGACGTCGAGGCCATGCGTCGGGCTGCCACGACATTGGTCGGCACGCACGATTTCTCGAGCTTCGAGTCCCACGGCTCGCCGCGGGAAAACAGCGTCCGCACCGTGTATTCCTTGTCCATCGAGCGGCTCCCCGCTCCGGCGACAACGCGGATTATCCTTGAGATCGAGGGCAACGGATTCCTCTATAACATGGTCCGCGCGATCGTTGGTACGCTGGTAGATGTGGGACGCGGCGCCGAGAGCGAAGCTTGGCCGGGCGAAGTGCTGGCGGCGCGCGATCGCAGCGCCGCCGGCCAGACCGCGCCCGCCCATGGACTATGCCTCGTGCGCGCGAATTACTAATTGGCACCGCGCTCCAACTTCGCATGCGGATCGTTCACATCATCACGCGACTCATCCTGGGCGGCGCGCAGGAGAACACGCTGCTCTCGTGCGAAGACTTGCTGCGCATTCACGGCGACGAGGTGTTGTTGGTGACCGGCCCACCGCTGGGGCCGGAGGGCAGCTTGCTCGACCGCGCTCACGAGGCCGGCGTGCCCGTGAAAGTGCTGCCGGCGCTTTTGCGCGCGATTCATCCGCTCCGCGATCCGCTGGCCTACTTGCAAATCAAGCAGGCGATTCGCGCATTCCAGCCCGACGTCGTACACACCCACAGCGGCAAGGCGGGGCTGCTGGGCCGCGCGGCGGCGCACGCGCTGCGCGTGCCGGCAATCGTACACACGGTTCACGGCGCGCCATTTCATCCATACCAGGGCAGGGGGGCCCGCGCGGTCTTGCGGGCTTGCGAGCGCTATGCGGCCAAGCGCTGCGACGCGCTAGTCAGCGTTGCCGACGCGATGACGGAGCTGATGGTCGAGGCCGGCGTGGCGCCGCGCGACAAGTTCACCACGATCTACAGCGGCATGGAAGTCGAGCCGTTCTTGGCTGCTGGCGACACCCGCGCCCAAACGCGCAAGGCACTCGGCTATCGCGAAGAGCACGTGGTGGTGGGCAAAGTCGCGCGACTGTTTCACCTGAAGGGGCACGAGTATCTGGTGCGCGCCGCAGTAGCGGCCGTCGCCGCGCAGCCGAACCTGCGATTCCTGTTGGTGGGAGATGGCATCCTGGCCGATTCGATTCGCGAGCAGGTGCGCCGCGCGGGCCTGGCGAGTCACTTTCAATTCACGAGTCTGGTGCCGCCGGAACGAATACCCGCCTTGATCGGCGCCATGGACTTCGTGGTTCACACCAGCTTGCGCGAAGGGCTGGCGCGCGTGCTGCCGCAGGCGCTGATTGCCGGCAAGCCGGTTATTAGCTACGACGTGGACGGCGCTCGCGAAGTCGTCATCACGGACGAGACGGGCATCCTGCTGCCCCCGGAATCCATCGAAGAGCTTTCGACGGCGATGATTCGCCTGGCGGGTGATCCGCCGTTGCGAGCGCGTCTAGGAAACGCCGGGCGAGAGCGCTTCACCGAGCAATTTCGCCACGAGCACATGAGCCGTCAATTGCGAGCCCTGTACGAGCGCCTGCTGGCGGCAAAGACATCGAGATAGGTCGCAAAGATTGCCCCACGTCGCCACGAAGGGAAACGCTTGCGGCGAGACGCGGCGTTTCCAGGTCAATGGGTCGCTGCTAGAATGGTTGAGTGCTCCGTTCTGAAGTGCGGCCGCCGGAATGCCCGCTTCGCCCGTCATTTTCCCCCAGCGAGTCGTTTCCCGTGGCGCAAGACCGTGTCGGTTCATACCGGCTGCTGAACATGATCCGCGCGGGCAGCACGTGCGAAGTGTGGGAAGTGATGAACGACGTGAAGGGGGAGCGGTTGGCGCTCAAGCTGCTCAGCGGCCAACACGCGCGCAACAAGGACGAGATCGCCTTTCTCAAGCACGAGTGCCAGGTCGCGCGAGGGATGGATCATCCCAACGTCATCAAGATCCATGACGTCGGCGCCGACGCCGGGTATGTGTACATGGCGATGGAGCTATTCGCCACGCCCAATCTCAAGCAGTTGATCCTGCAAGGCATCGAGCCGCTCCTGCCGTTGGCGCCCACGATCATCCACACGGCGGGCGAGGGACTGGCATACTTCCATTCGCTCGGCTGGGTGCACCGCGACATCAAGCCGGACAATTTTCTCGTCGACAAAACGGGCAAGGCGAAGCTCATCGACTTTGCTCTGGCCGTCAAGAAAAAGGGGGGCTTCGGACGGCTGTTTTCGGTGAAGACAAAAATCCAGGGCACACGCAGCTATATGTCGCCCGAGCAGATTCGCGGTCAAGCGCTCGACCAGCGCGCCGACCTGTATAGCTTTGGCTGCATGATCTACGAATTGCTGGGGGGCAAGCCGCCGTTCACCGGCAGCACGACCAACGAGCTGTTGAACAAACACCTGCGCTCGGCGATCCCGCCGCTGCAGGGCGCCAACCGCAACGTCAGCGACGCTTTCGCTCAGCTCGTGAAATCGATGCTGGCCAAGAACCCGGCCGAGCGCCCCGACTCGATGGCCGACTTCCTGCGGGAGATGCACGGGATTTCGATCTTCAAAGTCCCCCCCGCGGGCATGAAATAGCGCCGCGCTTGGCATCGACTTTTCCGCCCGTTTCGTGCCACAATAGGGGCACTTCACCAAGGCCGACCCCACAGCGTGCCACGCCCATTGTCGGTACACCCTGGCAAGGCCCGATATAGAATAAGGCCCGATATAGAATGTTGGTGGCGCGCGGCTCAGCAGGGGCATCCAACTGCTGGCGCCAGCGTCGCTAGCACGCTCCTGGTTCAAGATTCCCGAGAAGCAAACCGCGATGGCAACCGTCAATCACCGGCTGGGATTCGAGCGGCCGATCTACGACCTGGAAGCGCGGCTGCAGGCGCTGGAAGCCGCCGACGACAAGGACCCCGCGGCGCGCGACGACATCCGCCGCGTGAAACGGGAACTATCCGAGACCAAGAAGCGGGTGTACTCGAACCTCGCGCCCTGGGAAACCGTGCAGGTCGCGCGGCACAGCGATCGGCCGATGACGACCGACTATCTCGGCCTGGTGTTCGACGAGTTCGTCGAGCTGCACGGCGACAAGACGTTCGGCGACGACCGCGCCATGCGCAGCGGCTTCGCCAAGCTCGATCAATACAAAGTCATGGTCATCGGCCACCAGAAGGGCAAGACCACCAAGGAGCGTATTGCCTGTTATCACGGTTGTGCGCATCCGGAGGGTTATCGCAAGGCGCTGGCCAAGATGAAGCTGGCTGCCAAGTATGGCATGCCCGTGATCTGCTTCATCGATACGCCAGGCGCCTATCCGGGCATCGGCGCCGAGGAGCGCGGCCAGGCGCAAGTGATCGCGCAAAACATGTTCGAGATGTCGCGGCTGCCGACGCCCATCATTTGCATCGTGATCGGAGAGGGAGGCTCGGGCGGGGCGCTGGCGATCGGCGTGGGCGACAAGGTCGCCATGCTCGAGCACGCATACTACTCGGTAATCAGCCCCGAAGGTTGCGCCGGAATTCTCTGGAAGAGTCACACCTTCGCCGAGCAAGCGGCGGCCGCCTTGAAGATGACCAGCAAGCATCTCAAAGGCCTGGGCGTCGTCGACGACGTGATCGAGGAGCCGCTGGGCGGCGCCCATCGCGATCACCACCAGATGGCCGCCCGGATGAAGATCTACCTGCTCAAATGCCTGCGCGAGCTCTCGAACATCAAGCCGGACGCGCTGGTGGAAAAACGCTACCAGAAGTTCCGCCAGATGGGCGTTTATCTGGAAAACGCCACGGCCGACTCCGCAGCGACGCCCGGCATGAACTCGAGCAGCGATTAGTCCGGCTGCCGGCAGCCTGGATCGATGAAGCGCCGGCCGGCACGCGATGGCGGACTTTGCCGATTCGACGATTCTGGCGCGACGCGCCAGAATCGCTCCAGACGTGTCCGGACCCGGTGGCTCGACCCTCAGGTCCTATCCTGGCACACGGTGTCTGCGTGGCAATTTCGGCGCCGGCGTGATTCCCGATCTGCGTGTTACGCCGCGAATTGCCGCGCGGCAACGATCGAACCGCATTGGCCGAACGATGGTCGCTCACCATCAGCAGCGCGGTCAATCAAAGCCCGATCGGGCCAGGCATCCAGAGACGAAGACGCCAGGGGCCGACCGCTGCCCAACGTCCGATAATGTTTCTTATGTTCGGTTCAGGGCCCGTTTTCGGCCGAGAATCCGCAATTCGCCGTCGCAGCCACTGTCGCAATGAACGATCGCATGCCGACCGAGCGCTGCGCGGCGCTCATTCGGCCCCTGCTGCTTCGAGCAATTCGCCGGCCGGAATGGTCGCCGGTTGCGGTTGCGTTTCGGGCCGCTGTTGGGGATCCAGTTCCTTCTCCAGTTTCTGCAAGTAGGGATCCAACACGTCGTGCAACTCTTGCGGCATGACCGTGTCGGCCCGGGCCAACAGGATGGCGATGTAGTGTCCGGAGCGCGAGTCGAGCACCAGTCCCCTGGCCTTCGCCGAGAGCGTCACGGCGAAGAACGTAATCGCTACACACAGCAAAACCCCTTTGGCCGCCCCGACCAGGGCGCCCAACTGGCGATCGAACTCGCGGAGCTTCACGCGGTCGAGAAAGTTCGCCACGATGCGAAACACCAGCCAGATGCCGACCGACGTGGCGACATACAGCACGAACATGGCAATGAACCGGTTGAGGGGCGCCTGGTCGCCAAAGTTGTGGGCAATCTGGGGGCTAAAGCGCAGGGCCACGAAATAGCTGAGCACGAGACTGGCCAGCGAGGCGATCTGCCAGGCCATGCCCTTCCAGGCCCCATACAGCGTGGCGGCGACCAGCACCACCAACATGCAAATGTCGTACAGTTCCATGCTCGCGCAGGCTCGACTACGACGCTGTCAATTCAACCGCGACGCCCGTTTCGCGTCGGAGTATACCGCCGGCCCCCGGCAGGGCGAAGAGCAGGTGGGTGATAGCAGCCCGCCGACGCGGCGACGAACTGGCCTTGGCCCCGCCCAGCGGCGCGTGCTACATTCCGCCCCCACCCGCGGCGCGACGGCTTGCCGTCTTCGGGCAATTGCGCCGCCGTTAAGGTCTTCGTACTCCGTGGGGTCGATCTTGGCATGGCCGGCTTCAAAACTCATATCACGGTGAGCACCACGATCGGCGTGGCCTATGGCACGACGGCCTTGGTGGCCTACGACGTGCCCTGGCCGGCCTGCCTGCTGGCCGGCGGGTTGTGCAGCGTGTCGGGCATGCTGCCCGACTTGGACAGCGGGCCCGGCGTGCCGCTGCGCGAAAGCGTGGCCTTCGCGGCGGCCGTGGTGCCGATGCTGATGGTCGACCGCCTGGAGCGCTTGGGCCTGGCGCCCGAGTCGATCGTGCTGGTGGGCGGCTTGATCTACCTGCTGATACGCTTTGGCGCCGGCAAGCTGCTGACAAAGTTCACGGTCCATCGCGGCATGTTTCATAGTTTGCCGGCGCTGGCGATCGTGGGCGAACTTGCCTTTCTGATTTGCGCGCATGAGAGTCCCTGGATGCGCGCCTTCAACGCGACCGCCGTGATGCTGGGGTTTGCCTCGCACCTGGTGCTCGACGAGATCTGGAGCGTCGACCTGCGCCATTTGCGGCTGAAGAGCTCGTTCGGCACCGCGGTCAAGCTCTGGGGCGACTGCTGGTGGTCCAACGCGCTGGCTTATCTGAACGTTGCCATCCTGGCGCTTGTGATCTTCGAAGATCCGACCACGACCGCCCCCATCGCGCCGGAAAAAGAACCCGAAGCAGTCGCCACGCAGTCGGAAACCGTAGCGAAACGCCCCTGGGACGGCTGGTTCCGGTGACGGAAAAAGGTGTCAGGAACCTTTTCGATGATTTTCGCTGACGACAAGCATCCACGTGGACGTCAGGGATAGCAAAAAGGCTATCGCGGTAGGGACGCCGGTTGTCCGGCGCCTTCAAGGCGTGGGTTTTCCTGCGGCGATCGCGTCGTCGATCGCTTCCCAGAAATCGCGTTGCATGCCCTCGGCGTCGATCGCCTCGAAAACCGTGATCCGTCGGGGATTGTCGGGAAACTGCTCGACCGTATTGGCATCGTGGATGATCGGCGCACCGACGTCCATCGGACGGGCGAGTTCCGGACGCAGCACCGCCTCGATCAGTGCGATGTCCCACATCGTCTTTGTCTCCCTGTCGGCCGTCCGGGGAAACGTTTCCCAGCGATCGACCAACAAGTCCCAGACGCCTCCCCGTCCGTTCAAGTGCTCATCCACCTCTTTTTTCGACAGTTCCATCTCGACGCTGACCGAACGGGCCGGCATGTGGATGTATTCCACCTCCGACTCGAAGATCGCCTTGACGGCATGGATGTCGTTTTTCCAGTTGAAGATACCCGGCCCCCATCGGCGGTCCTTGTAGTCCCCATCGATGAAGGCAAAAACGACCTTCGACTCGATGGTTGGGTCCAGCAAGAGTGCCGACGCCAGGTTCGTGCATGCCCCGAGTGCAAAGACGACCAGCTTGCCGTCGGTGCCCCCGGCATGGGCCCTGTCGATGATGAGGCGCGCGGCCGGCGAATCGACTGGGGTGGTCGGGTCGGCCATCGAGCGATCGGCCCCGACGGGGTGTGCAATCGAATCGCGCAGGCCCATCGCTTCGAGGATCTGCTCGTTGATCGCCTGGCTTCGATGGACGGTTTCGTTGGGCTTCGTCGAGCGGGTGTAGTGGGCCGAAGTCAAACCCTCCACTCGGAACTCGGGGGCGACCAGCGCCCGGACGATGGCATACAGATCGTCGATCTCGTTCGCCGTATCGGCGTCGACGATAACTCTCACACGACCGTCCGCGTAA
>JBBDYK010000028.1:0-9258 GCA_040901665.1 Pirellulales bacterium
TCGCAGGGCACTCGCCGTGTTGGGCTTGCTCGTGGTTTTGATGGTGGCCACGCGAACTCGGGCTGACCGTCATGCACGGGACATGGGCCGCACGCCGAAGGCCGCCGGCCTTGCCGGGGCGATTCTGGACTCGGCACGTTGAATGTAAGACACTGGTGGCTGCACGCGAGTCGGCCATTCGTCCGCACGAACCTTGCTTAAATCGAATTGTCGCCATGACACCCACACCGATCACGATCAGCGATTCGCAAAGCGGCGCCTGCGCCAAGATTCTGCCAGGCATAGGTTTCAATTGCGTCAGTTTCGTCGTGCCCTCGGCCGGCGGACCGCTGGAAGTACTGTGGACCGCGCCGGAGTTTCTGGCGGGCGAGGGCAAGCCGTCGCACAGCGGCATTCCGATTTTGTTTCCTTTCACCGGACGGATCAGCGGCACCGAGTTCGAGTTCGAGGGCAAGCGTTTTCCCCTTTCCGCCGGCGACGGCCGCGGCAATGCCATCCACGGCTTTGCGCTCAATCGGCCCTGGCGGTTGGTGGAGCAAGCGAGCGATCGACTGGTGGGTGCGTTGCAAGCTTCCGTCGACGATCCGGCGATCCTCAATCACTGGCCGGCCGACTTCCGCATCACCGCGGCCTATCAGGTGAGCGGCAGCACGCTGGCGTGCGACTTCACCGTGGAGAACCCGGACAGCAAGCCGCTGCCGTTCGCGTTGGGCACGCATCCTTATTTTCGCCTGCCACTGGGCGGCGCCAGCGCCGCCGATTGCCGCGTGACGGTGCCGGTGGAGTACGGCTGGGAACTGGAGAGCCTGCTGCCGACGGGGCGGACGACGTCGCCGCCGGTGGTGGGCGAGCTGTCGCGGGGGATGCCGTTTGGCGAAATGAAGCTCGACAACGTATTCGGCGGACTCACGTTCGAGAATCACCACTGCACGACGACGATTCACGATCCGGCCAGCGGCCGCACGATGACGATGACGTTTGACGACCAGTTCACGACCTGCGTGGTGTACAACCCGCCGCATCGCGAGGCGGTGTGCATCGAGCCGTACACGACGGTGCCCGATCCGTTCCGGCTGCGCGCGATGAAGATCGATCCGCATTTGCAGGTGTTGCCGCCGGGCGGCCTGTTTCGCACGCGCATCGAAATGCGAATCAGCTAAAAGGGGACATTCTACTTTTTCGAAAAACCAGAATGTCCCCTTTTTGGAGATCGCCATGCTGCGCTGGTGGAACGGTCTGTTGGTTTGTGCTCTCATCGCGTGCCACGGCGGCATTGGCCTGGCGGCGCGGTGGCCGAACGTCATTTTGATCATGACCGACGACCAGGGCTGGGGCGACTTCGGCTTTCATGGCAACGCGAAGATCGAGACGCCGCATCTGGACGCGCTGGCTCGTGCGAGCACCGAACTGACGCAGTTCTATGTGTGCCCGGTGTGCAGCCCGACGCGGGCCAGCCTGATGACCGGCCGCTACAACTATCGCACCGGCGCCATCGACACGTATCTGGGCCGCTCGACCATGGCGGCCGATGAAGTCACGGTGGCCGAGATGCTTGCGACCGCGGGTTATCGCACGGCCATCTTCGGCAAATGGCACTTGGGCGACAATTATCCTTCGCGGGCGATGGACCAGGGATTCGGCGAGTCGCTGGTGCATCGCGGCGGCGGCATGGTGCAGCCGGCCGATCCGCCCGGCGGCAGCTACTTCGATCCGATCTTGATGCACAACGGGCGCGACGAGCCGTCGCACGGATATTGCAGCGACGTGTTCACCGCGGCGGCAACCCGGTTCATCGAGCAACACGCGGCCGAGCCGTTCTTCGTTTACCTGGCGTTCAATTGCCCGCACACTCCGCTGCAACTGCCCGACGAGTATCTGAAGCGCTATCAGGATCAGGGGCTCGACGACGCCACCGCGCGCGTGTATGGCATGGTGACGAACATCGACGACAACCTGGGCCGGCTGTTCGCGAAGCTTCAAGCGCTTGAATTGGCCGACGACACGATCGTGGTGTTCCTGACCGACAACGGGCCGCAGCAGCCGCGCTATAACGGCCAGTGGCGCGATCGCAAGGGAAGCGTGTACGAGGGGGGCATTCACGTGCCGTGTCTGGTCCGTTGGCCGGGGCACGTGGCTGCCGGGGTGAAGTGCGACCAGGTGGCGGCGCATATCGATTTGGCGCCGACGCTGTTGGAGGCGTGTGGCGTGGCGCCGCCGCAGGATGTGCGGTTCGACGGCCTGAGCGTCTGGCCGGCGATTAGCGGTCGCGGAGATTCGGACGCGAAGCTGGGCGAGCGGCTGCTGTTTTTTCAGTGGCATCGAGGGGACGTGCCCGAGCGGGGACGGGCGTGCGCCGTGCGCGGCCCGCGCTACAAGTTGGTGCAAGCGGCCGGACGCGGCGAGCAGCAGGACTTCCAGCCCGAGTGGGAGCTATACGATTTGGCGAGCGATCCCGGCGAGCGGCACAACGTCATCGACGCGCATCCGGACGTGGCCGAGCGGATGCGGCGGGCGTACGACGCGTGGTTCGACGACGTCGGCAGCACGCGCGGCTATCCCGCGCCGCGGATCGTGGCGGGGACCGCTCACGAAAATCCGCTGACGCTGACGCGGCAAGACTGGCGCGGCCCTCAAGCCGGCTGGGGCGAGCAAGGCTTGGGTCACTGGGACGTCGAGTTTGAAACCGCCGGCAAGTACGACGTCACGCTGCGCATGCCGGCGGTGAGCGCCGCGTCCGTGGCCAGGCTGCGCATTGGCGACGTGGAACAGTCGCAGTCGCTGGAAGCCGGAGCGACGAGCGCGACGTTTTCGAGCGTCGAGGTGCCGGCGGGCACGCAGCCCGTGACTGGCGCCGTGGAGCACGACGGCAAGGTGGTGGGCGCGCACTATGTGGATCTCAATTACTTGCGGGCGGCGCCGTGAGCGGCGGGTTTGTCGCCTGAGACTGAGTAATTAGACCCGTCCCGTTTATCTGCCCGTCCCGTTTATCTGCCCCAGAAAATGTTGCCGATCGAGCCGAGGATCCAACAATTGACGGATCTGCCGCTGGGCTGGCATGCCTGGCGCGACGACCAAACCGCGCCCTGGTCACGCGTGCCAAAGCAATCGGCCGACGGCTAAGTGATCCCGCGCTCTCGTCTCGTTCCGTCGTGTCGTCGTGGTCGACATATCGGGAGCGCGAAAAAACAGGCAGGCCGAACTCGTGGTTCGACCTGCCTGTCAGCTCGTGGGATTGAGTTGCGAGTTTTTTTATTCTTCCGCGTCGGCATCCGCGTCCGCATCCGCGGCGGAGGCGGTGGCGTTGGGGGGTTCGAGGGCGGGGAGCTTGCCCTGTTGGATCAGCTCGCCGAAGGTGGGCGCGCTGGCGTCGTCGGCCTTGGACTTGAGCGCCGCGACCTTGTCGAGGGCGGCCTGGATCTTGGCGATCTCCTTGCCGTCCTTCTTGGTCAGTTCTTTGGCCAGAGCCTGGCCGTATTCGTTGCGGTTCTTCTTCGACTTGCCGTAGTGACAGACGTTGCACTTGGCTTCGCTCACCGAAGCGGCCAGCGCCTTCTCGGCGTCGGTGGCCGGCTCCTTCTTCACGTACTTCCCGTCGAACTCCTTCTTGAAGGGAGCAATGGCGTGCGCCGCGTTAATCTGCAACGCCAGCGCGCCGATCACCATGCCACAGAGGGCCAACAAGCATGCCTTCTTCATACGATTCTCTCTCCACTTGTAGTTGGGGACTGCCGTGATAGCGGCGCCGGACGGCGGGACGAAAAGGAAAACGGCGGGGATTCGCAGGCAGGATACACTCGGTGGGCTGTTCCGCTACTGACAAATAGTAGAATTGGCCGGCCAAAGGCTGTCAAGCTTGGGCTCCCAAGCGCGCGTCTGGGGGCCAACGTGCGGATCGGCGCGCCGGAGGTCCGGTACGCTAGCAAAGAACTGCCAGCGCATTGCGTGCCGCGGACTTACGAGCCGTCCAGTGGCCGCGGCGGCGCCGAATTCTGCGGCGGATTCTCCTCGCCATCGGTGGGCTCGGGCGGCAGCGTGCTCAGTTGCCAGGCGATGCAGCCGGCGTCCTGGCCATCGCTGGCGCCGCGGATGAGCAGATTGTCCGACGCATCGTCCAGCGCGTAGTCTTGTGGCGAGTGCTGCGAGAAGGGACGATCGGCGGCAGGCGATTTCTTCCAGGCGATTGGCGTGTGAGACATCAAACGGGCATGGCCTGCCCAGGTTTCCTGCCAGGCGTCGAAGTCCATTTGCTCGGCCGTGGTTTGCGCTTGGCCGGTCACGATTTTCCAGAACACGTTGAAGCCGTCGAAGTATTGGCGCTCGCCGCTCCAGCGCACCCGCGTTCGGTACTCCGCGGCGCTGTTGGAGCCGCGTTGCTCCAGCAGCGGCGGATCGGCCGTCGTGACGAAGATGCTGTCGGTGCAGTCGAACTCAGTCTTCATCTGATAGGGTGCGTCTTCGCTGTTGGTAATCAGGGCCAGTCCGCTTTGCGCGATCGCGGTGACGTGGCGAAGGTTGATTTGCACGTAACCGAGCTGGCGCGGCTCGATGGCGCCTCCGGCGGCCAGCAGCAGTCGTTCGCTGGTAGCCAGCAGGCCGTTTTCCCAGTCGAGGCGCAGCGCCTGCAGATCGTTGTCGCGCACGAACGTGGCTTCGCCGCGGGCCACGCAGTTGCGCAGGTCGATGGCCACGGACTGCTGATCGGCCGCCGCGGGCATGGTCATCGTGCTGCCTCCCGGCGGCGCCTTGATGTCGAAGAACGCCACGCCCGCGTGATAAGCTTTGCCCCCGGTCGACGCATAACGGATGGTAAACGTGCAGCGCTCGAACCGCAGCCGCTCGGCCATGCGCGTTTCGAACAGCGACCATTCGCGGGCCAACTCGCGGGGCAGCTCCAGCTCCCAGTGCACGTCCTCACAGTGCAACTGGCCGCCGGCAACGCTCAGCATGCTAGGCGGAAACTTGACCGGGTTGGCCTCGGGCCGGAAGACGACGATCGGCCGGAACCCATCGCCGGCGCGGATCGTCAGTGTCATGTTCGAAATCGTGATCGGCTCTTCCAGCATCCGCCGGCTGAAACGCAGCTCGATGACGTCGCCATGCTTGGCGTTGTTGCACGCCGCGCGGAGGCTGGCGTAGCAGAGATCGCCGGTTTGCGTATCGCTGACGACGAGCAGCCCCTCGGCGAGCGGCGCGCGAGCGATGGCCGGTGGCTTGTCGACGGCCGGTGGCCGCGGCAGATCGGCGCCGCGAGATGGATCGGCAGCGGGCAGCGTGTCCGCCGGCGCGCCGACGGGTGGCGGGCCAAGTTGGGCGCCGCTATCGTCGGCAGCCGAGGCTCGCGCCGCGAGCGCTTCGATATCGAGGATGGCGCCCAGCGTCTTCGCCACCCGCTCGAGCGCGGGGTTGGCGGCAGAGGGCGATTGGTCCGTTGCGACAGGTGCGTCCGACTGCGGCGGCAGGGCGGTCTCCTCGGGCGAATCGGAAACCGCGGGGTCAGGCGAATCGGTCGTTGTGGGCCGAGCCGGCAATGGGGCGCCGCTCGCGGTGGGCGGCTCGGACTTCGGCGCGATGGTATTCGAAGCCTTCGCTGCCGGCGGCGGCAAAGTGGTTTTGGGCGGCGGTTCGTTGGGCGCGCGTGCCACGCGGCTGGTTGCCCCTTGTCGATCGGCGGCCCCCAGCCGACCAGGGGCACTGCCGGCCGACCAAATGGCATCCAGCGTCAGCACGATCAAAAACAGCGCCGCCACGGGAACGATCCAGGGCAAGTGGTGTCGCCAGCGCGCAAGCGGGCCATCGTTGCGTGGTACGCTGCGGCCGGTCGGCGGAGCAATCAGCGGCAGGCCGAGTTTTTGGCTGAGCTTAGCCAGTTCGTCGGCCAGTTCGCTGGGCAACTGAAATCGCTGCGCCGGATTCTTGGCCAGCATGCGCGCCAACAGCCAGGTGATCTCCACCGGCAATTCCGGGCGGATCGTGCGGGGGTCCGGCGGCGTGTCCCCCTGGTGCTGCAGCAGCTTTTGCAGCACGGTGCCGTCGGGAAAGGGAGGTTGGCCGGTGAGCATGTAGAACACCGAACAGCCCAGCGAGTACATGTCGCTGCGCACGTCGGCGCTGCGCGGATCGCGGGCCTGCTCGGGCGAGATGTAATCGAAGGTGCCCAGCGTGACGCCGCTGGCCGTGAGGTCGTTGTCGGCGTGGGCCACCTGATTCAAGCGGGCCAGTCCCATGTCGACCAGCTTGGCTTTGCCGTCGGGCGTGATCAGCACGTTGGACGGCTTGATGTCGCGGTGGATGACGTCGCGCTGACTGGCGTGGTCCAGCGCCTGAGTGATTTGATAGGTGTAGCTGACCGCCTCGCCCAGCGGCAGCGGACCGATTTGCTCGACCCGATCGCGCAGGTTGATGCCTTCGATGAACTCGAAGACGATGTAGTGGACGCCGCGGTCTTCGCCGACGTAGTGGACGCGGGCGATGTTTTCGTGATTGAGCCGCGCGGCGGATTGGGCCTCGTTGCGAAAGCGGCGCAGCGCCTCGTCGTCCGCCGATTGATCGCGCGAGAGGACCTTGACCGCCACTTCGCGATTGAGCGTGGTGTCGAGCGCGCGAAACACGACGCCCATGCCCCCGCCACCGATGAACTTTTGCAGCAGGAATTGACCGAGCTGGTCCCCTTCGCCGAGGCCGCTGGTATCGAGTCGCCCGGGCGTGGGTGTGAGGTTGATGCCGCCGGTCGGTTGACGGGCCGAGATGACCGTGAGCTGACCTTGGCTCGAGCCAGATCCACCGGAGCGATGCGAGCCCGAACCCTCGGCGGAAGGCGGAACTCCAGCCGCGGTCGACTCCGAGGGCGCTTGGGGCGCCGATTTGTGGCTCGATCGGTCGTTCATGCTATCCTCGGTCCCTTGCCCGAGCGTGTCTCAGGCATCATGGTACCGAACCGACACCCTGGGATTGCGGTAGTGGAAGTGAGGATCGCAATCCGAAACCTGCCGCAGGCCGCGAGACGAGTGCCCCGAGGATGGCCTGGAAGACGGGTGGTTCCATCGAACGCTCGCTATTCTAACCTCGAATTGGACGCTGCGTCAAACAAGTAAGCTGACTTGCGACTTAGAGTTACGGTCGCTTATGCGACCCGGCGGCCCGTGACGAATGCGATGACGCCCAGCGGCTGCGAGTGGCATTTGGCGCAGCTTGTATGATTGTTTTCGCCGCGGATTGGACTACATTGCTGCCTGACGGCATTTCGGGCCGCAAGGCGCGCGTTTTCGAGCGCGACCCCGATCACCCTTTGCAATCGGATTTTCAGCATGTCTAGCTCACTGGATCGTCGTCGTTTCCTGCAACATTCTGCCGCCGTCACTGCCGGTTTGGGACTGGCGGCGCTGGGCTCGGACCCGTTGATGGCCGCCGAAAGCGGGCCCAAATTCAAGATTTCGCTCGCCGAATGGTCGCTTCACAAGGCGCTGTTTGGTCGAAAAATGACGAATTTGGACTTTGCGCAGCAGGCCACCACCGTTTTCGGCATCGACGCGGTGGAGTACGTCAACCAGTTTTTCAAGGATAAGGCCAAGGACGCAAAGTACCTGGGCGAGATGAAAACCCGCTCGGAGGATCAGAACGTCAAGAACGTGCTGATCATGATCGACGACGAGGGCTTTCTGGGCGATCCGGACGACGCCAAGCGAACCAAGGCCGTGGAGAATCACTATCCCTGGGTCGAGGCCGCCAAGTTCCTGGGGTGTCACTCGATTCGCGTCAACGCCTACTCGAAGGGTTCGCCCGAGGAGCAGGCCAAGCTAGCCGCCGACGGGCTGCGGCGCGTGGCCGAATTCGCCGCGCCGCACGGCATCAATGTGATCGTGGAGAACCACGGCGGGCTGTCATCGAACGGCAAGTGGCTGGCGGGAGTAATGAAGACAGTGGATTTGCCCAATTGCGGCACTTTGCCGGATTTCGGTAACTTCAAGGATTACGACCGCTACTTGGGCGTGGAGGAGATGATGCCCTTTGCCAAAGGGGTCAGCGCCAAGAGCTACGACTTCGACGCCAAGGGGAACGACACGCAGATCGACTTTGCGCGGATGATCAAGATCGTGCTGGACGCCGGCTATCACGGCTACATCGGCATCGAATACGAGGGCAGCCGCCTGCCTGAGGCGGACGGCATTCGGGCCACGAAAAAGCTGCTGGAACGCTATCAAAGCTAGCTTCACAGCTATTCCCAAATCTCCCATTCAACGGTCCAACTCCAGAATGCCTGGAGCGGGCCGTTTTTCATGCGCTGCTAGCACGTCCAATCGGAAAAAATCGGATAATTTCGCCGACTGCTATCACTAGACACTTGGTGAATGTAAAAATAGTCGCTGCCCGGTTTTTAGGCATACCGGTCGTGCCTAATTCGAGTGCACGACCGCTCGGGGATTACGCACGGCGAGAAAGTCGACGCAAGTGCTATCAACGAAATGACATCCGTGCTGACCTTGACGGCCCTCTACGATTTCCAAAACGACCAGTCGGTGTCGACCGGTCCGTTCCGAACTACCGTTTCAGGAGATCGAAGATGAACGAGCAGCGACAAGATGTCTTTCGCATTGCGGACGAAATTTTCCGTCAGCGCCCGAGTTGGGTGACTTTCTTCCGCGAAGTGCTGGGCGTGGATGGAATCGTCCGCCAGGTGTATGGCTCGCCCGAAGCTCTTTCCCAATTTGAACAAACTGCCGAATATCAAAAGATTCAACAAATGCTCGCGAAGCTTCGCGAGAACGATGCCGACCTGCCCGGTGGACCGCGCGAGCCGACACGCGTGATCACCGTGCGGCTGCCCAAGAGCTTGCACGAGTCGCTGCGGGCAGAGGCCCACGACCGGCATACCAGCATGAACAAGCTGTGCATTTCCAAGCTATTGCAGGTGGTCGACGGCGAGCTGGTGCCGAGTGAGAATGGCGCCGGAATGCCGCAGATTGCGTCGATTGCGTCGCATGGATAGCAGTGGAAGACTGCGGCAATCGGTATAAATAGAGATTCGGAGCGGACCTATAAGCCGGGTTCTGTACCCCCTGCGGCAGCAATACTGCCGCAGGGGCGACGACCATTTCTCTAAGGCCACGGATTGCTCCGCAGCTCAAGCGGCCTACCCGAAAGTGACTGGCGGACCGGACCGGTCCGCTCGGGGTTTCCCCCGATCCTTTCTGTTTGGCCTTGCACCGGGTGGGGTTTGCCTAGCCAGGCTGGTCGCCCAGCCTGCTGGTGAGCTCTTACCTC
>JBBDYK010000029.1:0-9245 GCA_040901665.1 Pirellulales bacterium
TGCATCGGCACTGCCACGACCGGCGCCGGAGCAAGCACCACGCCCGTCGACGATCCGCAGCACGTCGGAGCACACGGATCTTCGACCGGCACTCGCATGCACACCACCCGCGGCACGCGCTGCGTGTAAACCACGGGCACTTGCTTCTGCACCACGCGGGGCACCTGCACGGTTTGCTCGATGGCTTCCATCCGGCACGTCTGCACCGGGGTCTGTTCGACGCGTTCTTCCGTGACCATGCGGCAAGTGGTGACCGGAATCCGCCGCACGACTTCCTCTTCGACCATCCGGCACACTTGCACCGGCGTCTGCTGTTCCACGCGCTCCACGACCTGCTTATACGTGGTCACCGGAATGCGCCGCACTTGCTCCTCTTGCACCACGCGGCAGACCTGCACCGGCACCTTGCGCACCACTTCCTCGTTCACCATGCGGGCCACTTGCACCGGCACCTTGCGGGTTGCCACGCGCTGCACGTACGAAGTCTGCGGCACTTGCTGCGCCACGACGTTGGGCTGCCACACGCGATTGACCGTCATGGTGGAGGGGCATTGCTCGGGCACCCAGGCCAACCCCGGACGTTGATACGTCGCGACGCCGGTGGCCGGATCACACATCTCGGCCCGCGGCAACCACCGCAAGCGCGTATGCACGTTGCCGGGAGTGACGGTCGTCTGATCGACGAAGCCCCCCTGATCCATGAACACCGTGCGATACGTGGTCACCGGCTCCATCACGGAGAAGGCCTCGTCGCGTTCGGCGGTTTCCAGCACCTGCTTCTGTACGACATAGCGCTCCTCGCGCTCGGCCGTTTCCATCACCTGGCGATTCACGACATAGCGCTCTTCGCGCTCGGACGTCTCGGCAACCATGCGAGAAACGTTGTAGCTGGTGTCGCGCAGTTGCGTTTCGTAGACCGGCTTGAGCACCTTGTAGCGCTCTTCGCGCTCGCTGGTTTCGGTCACCGGGCGGGCGACCATGTAACGACGCTCGCGCATCTCGGTCTCGTACACCGGCCGATACGTCGTCCGCTGCACCTGGTCGTAGACCGTTTCGGTCTCCAGGCGATACGCGGTCACTTGCTGCTCGTCGTAGACCGTCTGGTACACGATGCGATAGGTCTGGCAAAAGTCTTGCGCCAGTGCCGACGATGCCACGATCGTGGTAACCAAAAACGCGATTGCTCGGAACATACCGGTTTCTCCGCTCGATCTACGAGCTTATCTGGGCAGTGAATCTTGACTGAGATTTTCTCAAGGTTTTGCTCGCGAGCACGCAACCGGCGCGCGAACAAAAGACACTTGAAGTCTGGCGGACGGCCGCGCTTTCCGCAAACACTTTGCGCGCCGCCCCCAGTGTTTTCCCGCGAAAAGTATTGCTCACGGAATGACTTGCGGCGGCAAATTTTTTCTGAAGTTTCCGCGTAAGCGGCCCGACCGTCAAAATCAGGTCCGCGCCATAACTGCCTGTGGCAACGCATGTTACAGAGGCCTGCTTACCCAACCGTCAAGGTCTTCCAGGCGCTTGATGGCACTGCCACGCAGGCTGCCGCCGTGCTGGCATCACCACGAACCTGCGCGGCATTCGCCCAACGTTTGCGCGTGAAACAATAGCGATCGTGACAAACGTGCCGCGCACGTGAGTGCGTGCGAAGTGCGCTAACTTGTCGGTTGCGCCGCGCGCCCGCGCAGCTTTTGCAATGTGCTCGTGGCCTCGACCCGAATGTCCGCCGGCGCTGTGCTGTCCCGCAGGCGTTCGATGGCTACTTCGAGCGCGCCGAGATCGGCGCCGGGATTCTTCTCGGCCAGTTGCTGCGTCGCGCGCAGCGCGTTGACCGTGATCACGGAGCGCTTGAAGCCGCGCATCTCCGCTTGCTGCTCCGCTTCCACGCCGGCCGTTTCATCCTGGTCGAGCATTTCGGCCAGCACGTCGACCGCCGCCGCGTCGCCGCGATGGGCCAAGCGCAAGGCGGCGTTGTAGCGCACGTCGGGATGGCTGTCTGCCAACATGAAGTGCAGCTTGTCGATGAACACCGGCCCGGCGATCACGCCCATGGCCACGGCCGCGGCAGCCCGCGTGCGATGGTCGGAGTCGCCGGCCGCCTCCGACAGCGCTTCGCGCAGTTTCTGGTTATCGACGAAGCGCGGATCGTCGTCCGGGAAGTTGGCGGCCAACAGGGCGATGCCCTCGATGGCCGCGCGGCGCACGTCCGATTCGGCATCGGCCCGCTGGGTGGAAGCGGCCTTGATCAACGCAGGCAAACCGTCGTCCACGCGAAACTCGCCCAGTGCGCGGCACAGATAGATCCGCAGCGAAACGGGGCGCTCCTCCATGCTGCCCCCTTCGATCTCCTCCTGCAGGATGCCCGCCAATTGCTCGGCCAGCTTGTTGTCGACGGTCAGCTCGGGCTGCTTCGCGTTGCGTTCCGAGCGCAGCGCATTGGCCAGGTTGAACGCGGCCTGCCAGCGAGCCTCGTTGTTGCGCGACAAGGCGCGGACGTAGGCGTCGCGGTCGTTGCCCATGTGCGCCAGCCAATTGAACATCAGCCAGACCATCACGATCACGACGACGATCGCGCCGGGCACGACGAACAGTTGCAAGATGAAGCCGGCGCTGGGCGGTTCGACCGGCGGAAGCGCGTCGTCGGGCGAGAACCGCTCGGACGGCGGCGGACTGGAGGACATGGCTGGCACTCGGGGAAGCGATCAACGATAAACTAAGGTAAGACGACCGCGCCAGGCCGTCAAGCGTGCGCGTACGTTACCCTGGTTTGCGACGCCTTCGACCGCCCGCGAGTTCGCCGGCATGCACCTTTTCGATCTCACGCTCCCCACTCCCCAGGAAAACCTCGCGCTGGATGAGGCCCTGTTGGAGCATGCCGAGGCGAGCGATCCGCCCTGCGAGATGCTGCGGATCTGGGAATCGCGCGAGACGTTCGTGGTATTAGGCCGCAGCTCGCAAGCAGCCCTGGAAGCGAATCTCGAGTTCTGCCGTCGCCAAGGCATTTGCGTGCTGCGCCGCACCAGCGGCGGCGCAGCCGTGGTGGTGGCGCCCGGCGCGCTGATGTACGCGGTCGTGCTCAGCTATGAAGTGCGACCGGCGCTGCACTCCCTGGACGAGGCTCATCGCTTCGTGTTGCAAACGACGCTCGCCGCGCTGGCGCCGCTGATGCCGCAGGCAACTCATCAGGGCATTTGCGATTTGACGCTCGGCGAGCAAAAGTTCTCCGGCAACAGCGTGCGCTGCAAGCAGCGCAGCCTGCTGTATCACGGCACGTTGCTCTACGGAATGGACCTGTCGCTGGTCGAGCAATATTTGCAAATGCCGTCGCGCCAGCCCGACTATCGCCGTAATCGCCCGCACGGTTCGTTCATCACCAACGCACCAGCCGACGCGGCCGCCTTGCGCCGGGCGCTCATCGCGGGTTGGCGGGCGACGCCCGCGCCGTTCGATTGGCCGCGCCAGCGCGTCCGGCAATTGGTTCTAGAGCGTTACCACCGCGACGAGTGGAATTTGCAGCGCTAGGGCACGTAGGGTGTGCGTCTTCGATGGTCGCGCGATGGAGCCATTTGGGCCGGGCTTTCAGCCCTTCGGATCATTGATCGCGCCTCGAGACCTGGGGCGATGCCCTCGTTGTTCTACACAACGGTGACCATGTATGAAGCCGCTCAGTCATTGTTGGCCCCGGAAGGGGCCTGGGAGTGTAGCGGCGGGCGAAAGCCCGCCGACTTGGACGGGCCGCCACGAACCATTCGAGCCGCGCATGCGGCGTGGGCGCCTACGCCGCTTGCGCGGCTTACGGCGCGCTTGCGGGACTCGCATCCGTGGGCTAATCACCCACGGCTACACTCCCGCGCCGCTCGCGCGGCTGAAGAACTGCGCCCAGGAGATGTGTAGAAAAACGAGGGCAACGCCCCAGGTAAATCACCATCCGCAGCGCCACACCGAAGGGTCAACGGCCCGATCGATCGTGCCCCTGGCAACCTCGCCATCCACGGACCCGCGGCTTCGCCCTACACCAGCCCCCATTTCTTCCGCAGGTACCATTCGCAGCTCACCACCGCCACGAACAGCAGGAAGAAGGGCCAGGTGTCCCACGGCGCGTGCTTCACTTGCGTTTCCACTTCCGCGTCGAGCGGCTGCTCGCGCAAGCGGCGCAACAGATCGGGCAATTCCTCGGGCGCAAGCGATTGCCCGCCGACGTCCTTGGTCATGGCCGACAAACTGGCCAACAACGATGGATCGGCCACGGCATTGTCCAACTCCAGGTCCTGCTCGTAGACCAGGAAGCGACTCCTGGCCGTGCCCAAGGCCGCCTCTCCGCGCCGCGCCGTGACGGTGATCGTATAGTCGCCGGCGGTTTGCGTGGCGTCGAATGCGCCGGAAACGTGGTCTTGTTCGCGCACCAGGTTCACCTTCCTTGTCGTCTTGTCGGGAAGCGTCACTTCCACGTCGTACTCGGCATCGCCGATCGGCTCGCTGGCGGGCGAGAGCGCGCCGGCCGTGAAATCGACGCGCTGGCGCGGTCCGAAGCGCCGCTGCGCCAGTTTGACCCACACGTTGCCCTCGCTGGCTTCGTCCTTGCGCGCCAGCCAAAGCACGACTTGCCGCCAGAAACGCTTGTGTTGCGGCTCGAAACCTTCCATCCACCAATGCCAGGTGGAGTCGCCGGCAAACGCCAACACCCGGCCGCCGGCTTCTTGCACGACCAACAGCGGCTGGCCGTCGGGCGTTTCGGCCAGCACTTGCGCGGCGGGCTTGGGCGCGCCCAAGCGATTGGCGCCTTCCAGCGGCGGCAACTTGTCCCAAGCGGCCTGCCGATCGGCCGCCGTGCCCAACGCCATCAAATAGTGCCGCTCGCCCAGCGGCCTGGCCGGCCGCATCGTCAGCGGACCGCGCAGTTGCACGTCGCCGCGGATCGGGTCGCCCACGCGCTGTCGTTCGCGCGGATCCATCGCCACCGGCAACACGCCGGCCAACGGCGTATCGGCATAACCGCCCGGTCCGAAGGAATGAAAGCCGCCCAGCATGGCCAGTCCCGCACCTTGCTTCACCACGTCGGCCAGGCGACGCAACTCATCGGGCGAGAACGACGAAGCATCGACGTCGCCCAGGATGTACACGTCGTATTTGCCGCGCTGGAATTTCTCGGCCAGATCCATGGGGCGCTGCGACGGATCGCGCGGGTCGAGACGCACGTAGTCGACCTTGATGTCGGGCGAGGCATCCAGCGAACGCCGCAGGAATTTTTGATCGACCCGCAACGCTCCCTCCAGATAAAGCACGTTGACGCCACCCTTGAGCACCGTGACGAACGTGCTCATCTCGTTGTTCGTCGTGACCAGCTCGCCGGGCTGATCCTTGGCGCGCAAGGTCACTTTGTACTCGCCGGGGGTTTGCGGCACCGTGGACAGATCGATCGGCACTGCTTCTCCCGGCTCGCGCGAGACGATCTCGACGCCGGACTCCGGTTGCATCGTGCCGTCGGGCGACTCGAACAGCAATTGCACGCCGACCTGCTGTCCCGCAAAGCCGTCGATCTGCGCCATGCCGTGTACGGCCAGTTCGTTCTTGACGTAAACGGTCTGGTTGACCGACAAGTCCTTGAGCGCCACGTCGCGTGCCTGCCCGAGGCCGCGGGCCTGACCGAAGGCCAGCGTATAGAGCGGATAGCCGAGATCGGCCAGCCGCCGCGCGGGTCCTTGCGGCGGAGTGTCGCGTGGGGCATAAGCCCGCTGCGCGCCGTCGCTGAGCAGCACCACGCCCAACAGCCGCTTGCCGGCTTCGCGGCCCAACACGTCCTCAAGCGCCGCGCCAATGGCCGTTTGTTCCCCTTCGGGCGTGAACGCCAGATCGAGTTGGCCGCCGGAAAAGTCCAACGGCTCCAAGCCGACGTCGAACGTATACGCGCGAATCTCGAAGTCCTCGCCCAGCGAGCGCAGCGTGGGCAAGGCCTCGTCCACGGTCGCTTGCAGCATTTCCCAACGCGTGTTGTCGGCAACCGCGTCGGCAACGTGCATGCTGCGCGAGCGATCGACCAGCAGCACCAGCGTCGCCGAGCGGCGCTTCGTCGTGGTTTGCACCAGCGCCGGGCGCAACATCGCGAAGATAGCCAGCGCAATCACCACCAGCCGCAAAGCGACGAGCACCGCACGCCGCCGCGGAGTGAGTCGATGTCGCGGCAAGCCCAGCAATGTCAGCAACAGCACCAGCGCCGTCGCCGCCGCGGCAACCAAGGCATAACCGCCGACCGGGTTGAAATACCATTGGGTCATGACGCACGCACGGGAACTTCCGGAGGTTCGTGTTGGGGCGCGCCGGCGCGCGACGCCATTTGCGCGGCGCGCGAACGGGGCGCCGAGGTGTCGTAGTCCTGGTAGAAGCGGTTCGAGATCACCTGCTCCAGCGCCAGCACCACGACCAGCAGCACGATCAAGTACGGATACAACTCCTGGCCCACGCGGCCGGCGCTAATGCTGCGATCGATCTCATCGCGGCCGCGCGCCACGCGAAACGCCGTGGGTCCGAACACGGCCTTCAGCTCGTCGCTGGTGGCGCGCTGCAATTGGCTCGTTTCGGGCGGCAAATTGACGCTGAAGCCGAGATCGACGCCCTGCTCTGGCCCACCCGCCTGGATGCGATAGTTGCCCGGCGCTTCGGTGGAAGTCACCACCAGAGCGTTTTGTTTTTCGTCCACGGGCGTGCGAATCTGATCGCCGCGCGGCGTGGTCAGCGAGTAGATCGCATGGCTTTGGTCATTGTCCAGCGCGACGATTGCCGTTTCGCCGGCCGTGTAGTTGAGCCGTTCCTGCCCGCTGCCCACCAGATAGTTGAGCATCTCGTTGGCCAGCATCACGAACGGCCACGGTTCTTCGCCGGTGGGCAGCAAGTTCCAGGTATCGCGGCGGTTGGCCGGATCCGAGATGCTGGTGGTCAGGGTCAACACGCGGCCTTCGCCCACGGGACGTTCGATCAAGGCCGGTTGACCGTTCGAATAGCGTAGCACGACCGCGGCGCCCTCGGCCAACGCGTCGAGCTGCCAATGACGAAACACGGGAAACGATTCCCAGGGAACGACGCCCGCCAAGGGGCGGAACTTCGCCAACAGCGGATGCTGAAAGTCCTCGGGCGCGAGGTAGGCCTCGCCCGTCCGCCATTGCCGCACGAGCTTGCCGGGCAAGAGCTCCTGGGCCAAAGGCTCGTTGAACGTATCGACGGGCGACGCGTTGCGACCGAGGAAAATGCCCACGCCGCCGCCGTGCGCGGCATAGGCCTGCAACTTCTGCCACATGGCCGGCGCAAGCGGCGTGGGATCGAGCAGACAAACGGCCGCGTACGCTTCGAGCGGCTTCTGCGCCAGCTCGGCTTCGGCAATCACGTCGCACTCGAAGGCCGCCTCGCCCTTGATGCGAATCGCATGGGGCGCCAGCGCCTCTGATAGAAACAGCGCATAGTCACCCGGCCGGCCTTGCGCGTCTTGCGGCGCGACGATCAGCACGCGCCACGCCGGTCGGACATCGACCGTGAACCACTTGGTGTCGTCGGCCGCCAGGCTGTCCTCGCCGGCAAGCTTCAAGAAGCCTTGGTGAACGCCGGGAGACAGCCCGCGCAGGCGAAAATCCGTGCGCCCCTGCTCGGCCGATCGGAAGTCGAACGATTCCCGGCTGCGCAGGCTCGCTTCGCCCGACTGGCGATCCAGCACGTACAATTCGACTTCACGTTGCTCGTCGGGTCCCGCATGCGCCAGATCGCAGACAACAGCCAGGGGGCTGTTCTTCGAGAGCACCTGCCCCGATAGCCGCAGCTCGCCCAATCCCGAGTTCACAGGTTCGGGGGCGCCGACGTCGATCAGATAGACGCCCACCTCGGGCGACTTGGCCATTTGGCGTTCGACGGCGCGCATCGCCTCGGGCGACCAGGCGGCGCGCGACAGATCGGTAAAGACATACAGTTCCTTGCGCGGCTTGTCGGCCTCGACCACCAGCGCCAGCGCCGACTCGATCGCCTCGGCCAGCGGCCGCGTCATCGCATCCGCGTGGAGTCGTTCGATGCGCTGCCGGGCCGCGCCCAAATCGACGGCAAACGCCGACGATGCCGTGCGCGCATCGACCACCGCCACTTCGCTCTCGGGCGGCAACTGCGTCAGCAGCCAATCGCCCATCGCTTGCGCCGCTTCGAGCCGGGTTTGGTTCTGCTGGCGATACTGCATGCGCGGATGCGTGTCGAACACCAGCGCCGCGGCCACCGGCGCTTCCTGGTCGAGCACGCCCGAGCTGACGATGCTGGGCCGCGCCAAGGCCAGCGCCAGCAAGCCCAACAACGCGCAGCGCAGCGCCAACAGCAGCCAATGCCGCAATTGCACGTTGCGCCGATTGGCGTGCTGCCGCTCCTTGATGAATCGCAGCGCCGGAAATTCCAGGTGCTTGGGCTGCTGCCGCATGATGAGATGCAGCACGATCGGCACCGCGATCGCCAGCGCTCCGCCCAGAAAAGCCACGTGCAAGAACGTCATGTCAGACCGTCCCGGTTGGCCGGGCCTCGCGCTAGTATCGGGCCCGGCGGTTGACCAGATATTCCGTCAACGCCCGATCGAATTGCATGCTGGTGTCGATTTGCACATAGTCCACGCCGATCTGAAAGCACTCGCGGCGATACGCCTCGCAAAACTCCTTGACCCCGGCCAGATAGTCGGCGCGAAAGCTGCCCGCGTCGACCATCAATTTCTCGTGCGTCTCGGGCTCCTCGAACTCGATGTTGCCGTCGAACGGAAAGCGGACTTCGGCTTCGTCGAGAATGTGGAACAGGATGACGTCGTGCCCGCCGTGCCGCAGCCGGCGCAGCGCGCTGAACACCGGCTCGGGTTCGGCGAACAAATCGGTGAACAGCATCACCAGGCTGCGGTGCCGCAGCATGGCCGCGATCTGCACCAGGCTCTTGGCAATGTCGGTCTGGCCCGCGGGCTTCAAGTTGGCCAACATCGACAGCACGTTGCCCAACTGGGTGCGCTTGGAACGCGGCGGCAGGCTTTGCCGAATCTTCTCGTCGAAGGTGATCAGCCCCACCGGATCCTGCTGATGAATCATCAGGTAGCACAGCGCCGCCGCCAGGCAAATGGCATAGTCGAACTTGGTCAGTTCCTGGCGATAGGTGTAGGCCATCGACCGGCTGAGGTCCATCACCAGGTAGCCGGTGATGTTGGTCTCGGCCTCGAACTTCTTGACGTAGTACTTGTCGGTCTTGGCATA
>JBBDYK010000030.1:0-604 GCA_040901665.1 Pirellulales bacterium
CCGTGCAGGGCATTTTCCCGCTGACGATGGCCGGCTCCGGTGTACGGCTCACCACGGCCAAATTCTATTCGCCCAAGGGGCACCCGATCAGCAACGTCGGCGTGAATCCGGACATCACCATCCACGAAGTCGCCCGGCCGGTCGGCGCTGAACTCGTAGCATTGGGCGGACCGGCGGACGAAGTGCTCAATGCCGGCGTGCAAGCCGCTCGCCGGCAGGTCGCCAAGCGCTAGGCATGCGAGCCCTCCAGCGGGTGGAGCTGCCCCCGCGAGGGGTTTACTCCGGCCGGCACATCTGACGAACTGCGAGGTCGCTGGATCATGGCGTGGCAATCGCTTGGAATCGGCGGCGCGGGTCGCTAGGATCAGCGGATGGCGCGTCTTGGACACGCGGCCACTCGTGGGCAATCGACCGCAGGAGCGCAGGCGACCATGTTCGACCGACTCGGAGCAATGGTCGCCCGGCATTGGCTGCCGATCATTCTCGCCTGGCTGGCCCTGGCGGTCGCATTGCACTGGGTCGCGCCGCGCTGGGACGACGTCACGCACGACGGCGATCTGGCCTATCTGCCCGACACGCTGCCCAGCGCCGAAGGCGCCCGACT
>JBBDYK010000030.1:614-9240 GCA_040901665.1 Pirellulales bacterium
CCCCCCCCCCCCCCGACTCGTGGCACGCGCCTTTCCCGATCACCAGTCTCAGAGCGAACTGGGCATCGTAGTCGAGCGCGCCGACGGCCCGCTGTCGGCGGTCGACCTGAACTGGTCCGACTCGCTGGCCGTGATGTTTCGCGAGCGGCAGCAGGAGTTGGCGATCCTCGACGTTTGGAATCGCAACACCGAGATCGTGGGCGACAAGCTGCTGAGCAAAGTCACCCGCCGCGGCCAGGCGGCCATCACGATCGTGCAGCTTTCCAACGAGTTCATGGCCGTCGACAATCTGCGGCTCCTGGATGAAGTGGACCAAATGCTGGACGCGGCTCGTCGCCAGGCGCCCGCGGGACTGGACGTGCGCATGACGGGCTCGGCCGCCATCGGCACCGACGTGCTGCGCAGCGCGGCCGAGAGCATTCGCAACACGGAATGGACGACCATCGCCCTGGTCGTCTTGATTCTGCTGGTGGTGTATCGCGCGCCGCTATTGGTGTTGGTGCCCCTGGTGACGATCGGCGTGGCGCTGTCGGCATCGCTCGACTTGCTGGCCTTGTTGACGCAAGTGTCGCGCGTGGAAGGTTTCGACTGGTGGCACTTCAAGGTCTTCACGACGACCAAGATCTTCATCGTCGTCATCATGTTCGGCTCGGGTACGGACTTCTGCCTGTTCTTGATTTCGCGCTACAAGGAAGAGCTGGAGCTTGGGCTGGCGCGGCAAGCTGCGGTGCGCGAAAGCGTGGGGCGCGTCGGCGAGGCGCTATTGGGCAGCGCGCTGACCACGATCGTCGGGCTGGCGATGATGTTCTTTGCCGACTTCGGAAAATTCCGCAACAGCGGGCCGGCGATCGCGCTGTGCATCGCCGTGATGCTGCTGGCTTGTTTGACCTTGGCGCCGGCCTTGTTGCGCGCCTCGGGCCGGGCCGTGTTCTGGCCCTGGGGCCTGCGCGACCGCCCCTCTGCGGACGGTGCGGCGGAGGCCGAAGTTGAAGGCTATTTCGGCGGCTTTTGGCAGTGGGCCGCCGACCTGATCGTGCGTCGCCCCGGTACGATTCTGGTGTGCAGCTTGGCGCTGTTGGCGCCCATTGCCTGGCACGGCTTGAGCGTGCGACTGACGTACGACATGCTCAACGAGCTGGATCCGCAGTGTCCCAGCGTCCTGGGCGCGGAGCTGGCGACGCGCCATTTCGCGGCCGGCGAGATGGCGCCCGTCACGGTGCTGGCCGTGAAGGAAAACGCCGATTTCGAGTCGAAGACGATGGAGCGCGAGATCGCGCGGCTCACCAAGCGCTTGTACAGCGTCGAGGGAGTCGACATCGTGCGCAGCCTGGCCGAGCCGACCGGAGACCGGCCCGGCTACTTGCAACCCTTCAGCACGAGCGGCTTGAAGAAGCTCGCTGCTCGCGAGCACAAGATCACCAAAGCGCAGTTCGTGACCAGGGTTCCCGAGCTGGCAGGCGATGTGGCGCGGTTCGACATCGTGTTTCACGTGGAGCCTTTTTCGCCGGCGGCGGTGGCGATGCTGGACCGGCTCGACCAGTATCTTTCGCGCTTGAGCGTCGATCCGGATTCGGCCTGGTACGGCGCCAAGTTCGTGTTCGCCGGCACGACGTCGGGCATTCGCGATCTGGCGGCAGTCACGGCCAGCGATCAGAGCTTGATTCAACGGCTGGTCGTGTTCGCCGTGTTGGCCGTGTTGATTTTGATATTGCGCAAGCCCTGGATTTGCTTGTATCTGATTTTGTCGGTGCTGTTCAGTTACTTCGTCACCATCGGCGCCACGCAGTGGTTTTTCGCCGAGCTCTATGGCGATACGTTTCAAGGTCTCGACTGGAAGGTGCCCATTTTTCTGTTCGTGATCCTGATCGCGATCGGCGAGGACTACAACATCTATCTGGTGACGCGCGTTCTGGAAGAGCAGAAGCTGCACGGCCCGATCGAAGGCCTGCGGCGGGCGGTGGCGCGCACCGGAGGCATCATCACCAGTTGCGGCGTGATCATGGCCGGCACGTTCATCTCGATGATGACCGGCACGCTGCGCGGAATCATGGAGCTGGGTTTTGCGCTGTCGTTGGGCGTGATGCTCGATACGTGCGTGGTGCGACCGCTGTTGGTGCCGGCCTTTCTGGCGCTGGTCGAGCGAGGCCGTTGGAAGACTCCGCTGGACGCGGAGCCCTGCCCGCTTGTGCTACTCGAAAGCGGAGAGCCGCTGGAAGCAGGCGCGCGGCGTTGACCTTCGCAATGGACCTGCGGCCGCAGCCTGATTTTCGTGCGATACTGCGCGCCGTCGGCCGGCTGAGAATCCATTCCCGGATTGCTCGCCAGCGTGCTTATTATCTGAGCGTCCACGCGGTCACGCCGCTGAGCCTGCGCAGAGATTAAGCGTTCGGTTCGTAGCAGCTTGTCGTCTCGCACATTCCAGTCCACGCGCTAAACCATCATTGACTCGGGATTTAGATGCGCGACGCAGCGGCCTCCACGGGCCTCTGGGCAGGTGGCGGCACATGATTTGCTTAAGTGGCACGAGAATCGGCCCACAGCACGGCCGACACCTTTCCCTCTTTCCGACAGGAGTCCAGACCTTGAGTAGCGCACGTCAGGCGGCGATTGCGGCGGTGACCAACTACAAGTCGAATGGGGCGGCCTTGAACTTCAAGGAATCACCGGTTGGTGAGATCTTTGCATCGAATGTCTTCACCGACAAGGTGATGAAGGACCGGCTTCCCAAGGCGATCTACAAGGCCCTGCAGAAGACGATCAAGCTGGGGGAGAAACTCGATCCCACGGTCGCTGACGCCGTGGCCTTGGCGATGAAGGACTGGGCCATCGAAAAAGGCGCGACGCACTATGCACATGTCTTCTATCCGCTGACCGGCTTCACGGCGGAGAAGCACGACAGCTTCATGACTCCCACCGGTGACGGCACAGCGGTGGCCGAGTTTTCGGGCAAGGAACTGATTCAGGGCGAGCCCGACGCTTCCAGCTTTCCCTCCGGCGGTATTCGTTCCACGTTCGAAGCGCGCGGCTACACGGCCTGGGACCCGACGAGCCCCGCGTACATTCTCGAGAATCCCAACGGCACGACGCTCTGCATTCCGACGGCCTTCGTTTCCTGGACTGGCGAGGCCCTGGACAAGAAAACCCCGATACTGCGGTCGATGCAGGCGCTGGACAATCAGGCTCAGCGGATCGTCAAGTTGTTCGGCCATGCGAACCCTGGCCATCTGTCGGCTTCCGCGGGCCCCGAGCAAGAGTACTTCCTGATCGATCGCAACTTCTTTTTTGCCCGGCCCGACCTGGTAACCACGGGCCGCACGCTCTACGGAGCCAAGCCTCCCAAAGGGCAGGAGTTCGAGGACCATTATTTCGGCGCGATTCCCGAACGCGTTTTGGCCTGCATGCTCGATGCCGAACGCGAGTTGTACAAGTTGGGCGTGCCCGTCAAGACGCGCCACAACGAGGTCGCGCCGGCGCAGTACGAGCTGGCCCCGCTCTACGAAAATGCCAACCTGGCGACCGATCATCAGCAAACGATCATGTATACGCTGATGCGCACCGCGCAGAAGTACGGCATGGCCTGCCTGCTGCACGAAAAGCCGTTTGCCGGGGTCAATGGCTCTGGCAAGCACGTCAACTGGTCGATGGGCAACGGCACCGTGGGCAACCTGCTCGATCCGGGCGCCAATCCCGAGGAGAACGCCCAGTTTTTGGTGTTCTGCGCCGCGGTGATTCGCGCCGTCCATTTGCACAGCGATCTGTTGCGAGCCGCCGTGGCCCATGCCGGAAACGACCATCGCTTGGGCGCCAACGAGGCCCCACCGGCGATTATCTCGATTTTCCTGGGCGACCAGCTCAGTGAAATCTTCGATCAGATCGAAAAGGGGGGCATCTCCAGCGCCAAGCACTCCGGCACGATGACGATCGGCGTCGATACGCTGCCGCCATTGCCCAAGCACGCCACCGATCGCAATCGCACCAGCCCCTTCGCGTTCACGGGCAACCGTTTCGAATTCAGAGCGGTTGGATCGGGCCAATCCATCGCGGGTCCACTGGTGGTGCTCAACACGATCGCCGCGGAAAGCCTCGACTACGTCGCCACGGAATTGGAAACAGCGACCGGCGGCGACCCGAAAAAGCTCAATGCCGCCGTTCAGAAGGTCGTGGCCGACTTGTGGAAGGAGCACAAGGCAGTGGTCTTCAATGGCGATGGCTATTCGGCCGAGTGGCACTCCGAGGCCGAAAAACGCGGCTTGCCGAACATGAAGAACACGATTGCCGCGTTGCCGTCCCTGATCGCCGAGAAGAACATCAAGTTGTTCGAAAAGTACAACGTGCTCTCCGCGCGCGAATTGCACAGCCGCTACGAAATCTACGTCGAGCGCTTTTGCAAGGACATCAACATGGAATCGCTGGCAGCGCTGAACATGGCCAAGACCATGATTCTGCCGGCGGTTTACCGCTACCTGGGCGAATTGGCCAGCACGGTCGCAGCGCTGAAGGCGGCGGGCAAGACCCCTTCCACGACGATGCTCGACACGGTCAGCGAACTGGCTGGCGAGCTCGAGGAGAAGATCGCGAAATTGGAGGCGGCGATGGCGCACCAGGGCACGCACGACCTGATGGCCGAAGCGAAGCACTTCGAAGGCGCGGTTTTGCCGGCCATGAAGGCGGTTCGCGACGTGGCGGACAAGCTGGAACTGCTGGTCGCCGACGACTTGTGGCCGCTGCCGTCTTATCGCGAGATGCTGTTCGTCAAGTAACGTCTCTTCAACAAGCCGTCTGACGCGCGTAGCCCGCGCGATGTTACCCTTTACGCTGCTTATCCATTCTCGCCGGCGGCCGAGCGGTGCAGCTCGGCCGCCAGTGCTGGATTCGACCCGGCGGCCCGCGCGCTGCCGCCGGTCTGCGTAGGTTGCTGCGCATCGCTTGCCCGGCCGGTTGCATCGCGCCGGCGATTTCCTATGATGTATCGCTTCTGGTGGACGGTGCCCCCCGACCTTCGTAGGCGGCGCGCCGGGCGGGCGCTACGAATTTCTCGCGCTGGGGATCCAGGACCGGCGCGCACGATCATGCAACCGTGGGAAAAGGTGACCGTATGGCTGCTAAAGAAGAAGGTATGTCTCCCAAGGAAGTTCTCGCCCTCTGTCGCGAGAAGGACGTCAAGGCCGTCGATTTGCGATTCATGGATTTTCCGGGCTTGTGGCAACACTTCACCATCCCGGTCAGCAAGCTCGAAGAAGACGTGTTCGAAAACGGCCTGGGCTTCGATGGCTCGAGCATTCGCGGCTGGCAGGCCATCAACGAGAGCGACATGCTGGTCGTGCCGCAGCCGCAGACCGCCTTTCTCGATCCCTTCACAGAGCTGCCCACCTTGGTGATGATCTGCAACATTCAAGACCCGATCACGCGTGAGGATTACTCGCGCGACCCGCGCAACGTGGCCCGCAAGGCCGTGAACTATCTCCGTTCCACCGGCATCGCCGACACCTGCTTCATCGGTCCGGAAGCCGAATTCTTCATCTTCGACGACGTGCGCTTCGACCAGAACGCGCACGAAGGCTATTACCACATCGACAGCATCGAGGGTGAGTGGAACCGCGGCCGCGCTGAAGGGCCCAACCTGGGATACAAGCTCCGCTACAAAGAGGGCTACTTCCCGGTGCCTCCGGCCGACCAGATGATGAACATCCGCAACGAGATGATGCAGACGATGATCGAGAGCGGGCTCGACGTCGAAGCGCAGCATCACGAGGTGGCCACCGGCGGCCAAAGCGAAATCGACCTGCGATTCAACGACCTGGTGAAGATGGCCGACCAGATGATGATCTATAAGTACATCATCAAGAACGTCGCCAAGAAGCACGGCAAGACCGTCACCTTCATGCCGAAGCCGATGTACGGCGACAACGGCTC
This sequence comes from Pirellulales bacterium, assembly GCA_040901665.1. GTDB lineage: Bacteria > Planctomycetota > Planctomycetia > Pirellulales > PALSA-1355 > JTS-RE94. The sequence goes on from JBBDYK010000030.1 coordinate 6,528, forward strand.
GGGCATGCACACGCACATTTCGTTGTGGAAGGGGGGCAACCCTCTGTTCGCCGGCAGCGGCTACGCCGGACTCAGCGAGATGGGCTTGCACGCCATCGGCGGCTTGCTCAAGCACGCACCGGCCATTCTGGCGTTTTCCAACCCGACCACCAACAGCTACAAGCGCTTGGTGCCGGGCTACGAGGCGCCGGTCAACCTGGCCTATTCGCAGCGAAATCGTTCGGCCAGTTGCCGCATTCCGATGTACAGCCCCAGCCCCAAGGCCAAGCGGGTGGAATTCCGCTGTCCCGATCCGAGCTGCAATCCGTACCTGGCCTTCTCGGCCATGCTGATGGCGGTGATCGATGGCGTGCAGAACAAGATCCATCCGGGCGAGCCGCTCGACAAGGACATCTACGACTTGGCGCCGGAAGAGTTGGCCGAGGTGCCCAAGACGCCGGGTTCGCTCGACGAGGCGCTGGCCGCCTTGCGGGCCGATCACGAGTTCCTGCTGCGGGGCGACGTGTTCACGCCCGACGTGATCGACACCTGGATCTGGTACAAGACCGAAAAGGAAGCCGACGCGATCCGCCTCCGCCCGCATCCGTACGAATTCTGCTTGTACTATGATATTTGATCGCATGTCCTGGCGACATGCGATGCTGATATTTGATCGCATGCTCTGACGACATGCGATGCTGATATTTGATCGCATGCTCTGACAACATGCGATGCGACATCTGATTGCACACCCTCACGGTGCGCGATGGCATATCTCCGGCCGGTGTCATGCTTAGCATGGCGCCGGCCGTGCGTTTTTCGTGAAGGCCGCGCGCTCGTCAGACGCGTGCGCACCGCGATCGCCCAAACGGCGCTTACGACTTCGGCAAACTATACGAGGTGCCTGTGCCGGGTCGACTCAAGTTACTGTTGGCAGTGCATCTGGTACTGGGCATGGCGCCGGCCGCGATGTTCTTGCACCCCGGCGATCTGCGCTGGATGCCGCTCACCTGGGCGCTGGCTAGTATTTCTCTGGGGCAGTTGATGCTGGTGGGCGTGTGGGCCGGTTTGGCCGCGTCGACGGCGACGCGGCGTTGGTTGGGCATGCTGGCCGCCGTCGCCTATCTAGCGACCTGGCCGGCGCTGGCCGTTGTCGTCGCGCCGCAGGCCGAAGGATCGGTCGTCGCGGCGTTCGTGATGTTTGCAGGGCTGGATGCCGCGCTGCTACTGGTTTCGACCGGCATCTTCTTGCTCATGCGCCGCACGTTCGCCCAGCTGGTGCGAGTCAACGACGAAGCCGACCTGCCAGCAGGCAAGGTTCAGTTCTCGGTGTTGCAAGTCTTGATCGTGACGTCGATCGTGGCCATGGTGCTGGCGCTGGCGCGGGCCGTCGTGGGGTCGGACGACGCGAGCATTTGGCCAGAGACCTTCGGCAATCTGCTGGCGGTGCTGTGCTTCGTCGTCAACATGATCGCGTCGGCTTGGGCTGCTCTGGCGCCGGGAAAACCGTGGTGGCGCGTGGCTCTGGTGTTTGGCGTGGCCCTGGTCTTGGGCATGGCGGTTTCGTTCACGGCGCTATTCCAGCTTTCGATGCCCGAGTGGCGCCTGTGGCTGTTTTCGACGCAATCGCTGGCGTTCGCCATTCCACCAGTCATCATGGTTCTTTCGCTGTTGGTCGTGCGCTCGGCCGGCTATCGGTTGGCGCCAAAGGCGCACGTAGCGCGTCTGATGGAACTCCAAACAATGAACCGACGCGACGTGAGGCCACGGCCGGCGTTGCTTGCAAACAACCGCGTGATCCCTACACTCACGGGTCGACGATTTATCGAACCATTGGACTCACTGCAAGAGGATCCGCGCATGGCGATCACGGCTGAAACATTGAATCAACTGGCCAAGTTCGACACTCCCACGATTTGCAACGTGATCGAGCTGTTCGAGGTCCGCCCGCGCACCGAAGGCTTCATGAACGCGAGCATCGTGGCGGGCTTTCCGGAGATGCCGCCGATGGTGGGCTTCGCCAGCACGGCCTCGTTTCGATCAAGCGCCTTTCCAGGCAAGGGAGACGCCTACGGTTCGATGGAGCAGCAGGTGGAGGATTTCGCCAAGCTGCCCGGTCCGGCGGTGGTCGTGTTTCAGGACCTGGACGATCCGGCCGTGGGCGCGACCTTCGGCGAAGTGATGTGCTCCACGTACAAGGCCTTCGGCTCGGTGGGGCTGATCACCTCGGGCGGCGGCCGCGACTTGTTGCAGGTCAAGGCGCTCGACTACCCGGTGTTCACCGGCTCGACCATCTGCGCGCACGCCTGTTGCCACATCCTGCACGTGGGCATGCCGGTCCGCGTGGGCGGCCTGGTGGTCAACACGGCCGACCTGCTGCACGGCGACGCCAACGGCGTAACCAACATCCCCCACGACATCGCCACCGAAGTCGCCAACATCGCCCAGGAATTCGTCGACGCCGAGAAGATCGTCCTCGACTACGTCAACGGCAGCGGCAAGAAATCAGCCACAGGACTCAGCGCAGCACGCAAGGAGTATTCCGCCGTGGTGGCCAAGCTGGTGCAGAGAGTAAAGAAATAGGCTGCAGGGGGTGGCCCAGACGCCGGCACGGCGTCTGGGTGCCGCAGGCACAAGAGGCGCACACAAGTAGCAAACGTACCCACAACGGGAACGCGCGTGCTCCGATCCCATTGCCGGTAACCAACGATGTCCAGACACGCGTGGCCCAGAC